>JBFKUL010000165.1:0-6649 GCA_041635755.1 Burkholderiales bacterium
TCATCGCCGACGCTTTCATGCGGCCTTTCGCGCCGCTGCGGGCGCGAACGTTTTGGCGTCCGCGACGTGCAGATCGGCGGAGACGGTGCCGGCGCGCCCGTCTTCGTACTTGATCTGCACCTCCATGTGCACGCTATCGCGACCGTCGTAGAGCGCCGAGACCAGTTCCCGGTATTTCTCGGCGATCGCGCCGCGACGCACCTTGCGGGTCCGGGTCAGCTCGCCGTCGTCGGCGTCCAGCTCCTTGTGCAGAATGAGGAAACGATGAATCTGCGAGTTGGCCAGTTCGGGATCCTGCGCGAGGTCCGCGTTCACCTTTTCGACGCACTCGCGGATCAGATCGATGACTTCCGAGCGCGAGGCGAGATCAGTGTAACCGGTGTAGGGCAAGTTGCGCCGCTCGGCCCAGCTGCCTACGGCTTCCATGTCGAAATTGACGAACGCGCACACCCGGTCGCGCTGGTGGCCGAAGGCCACCGCCTCCTTGATGTAGGGAAAGAACTTGAGCTTGTTCTCGAGGTACTTCGGCGCGAACAGGGTACCGTCCTCGAGCTTGCCGACGTCCTTCACGCGATCGATGATTTTCAAGTGACCATCGGGGTCGAAATAGCCCGCATCCCCGGTATGGAACCAGCCGTCGCGGTCCTTCGCCTCCTGCGTCGCCTGCGCGTTCTTGTAGTACTCCTTGAACAGACCGGGCGAGCGGATCAGCAGTTCGCGCTCCGGCGTGAATTTCAGCTCCACGCCCGGCACTGCAGGGCCCACCGTGTCCGCCTTTACCTGGCCGTCGGGCTGGATGCACACGAACACGCTCGTTTCCGTCGAGCCATAGAGCTGCTTCAGGTTGATGCCGATGGAGCGGTAGAACTTGAACAGGTCCGGGCCGATCGCCTCACCCGCGGTATACGCGACCCGCACGCGGCTCATCCCTAGGACGTTGCGCAGCGGCCCGTACACCAGCAGGTCTCCGAGCCGGTACAGCATTCGGTCAACCATGCCCACCGGCTTGCCATCGAGCAGCGCACCGCCCACGCGCTGGGCGATCTCCATGAAGGCTTTGTACAGCCCGCGCTTGATGCTGCCTGCATCCTCCATGCGGATCGATACCTGTGTGAGCATGGCTTCGAGCACGCGCGGCGGGGCGAAGTAATACGTCGGCCCGATTTCTCGCATGTCGGTCATCACGGTTTCGGCCGACTCCGGACAGCAGATGCAGTAGCCGGTGACGAAGGGCTGCGCGTAGGAAAAGATGTTCTGGCCGATCCAGGCCGGCGGCAGGTAGGCGAGGACCACGTCACGTTCGCCCAGACCTTCGAGCTCGGCGGCGGCCCGTGCCCGGTCGATCAGGGCATGGTGCGTCAGCACCACCCCCTTCGGCGTGCCGGTGGTGCCGGAGGTGAAGAACATCGCCGCGGTATCGTCGCCCGAGCCCTTGGCGATCTCACCTTCCAGGAACGCCGGGTCGCGCGCCAGGGCGCTTCGCCCCAGCTCGAGCAGCTTGTCGTAGCTGGAGAGCTGCGCCTGTGTGTAGTGACGCATGCCGCGCGGCTCGTCATAGTAGATGTGACTGAGCGTCGGGCACTGCGGCAGCAGCTCGAGCAATTTGTCCACCTGCTCCTGGTCCTCCGCCACTGCGTGCGTGATCGCGGCGTTCTGGATCGGGAACACCATCTCCGCGGCAACCGCATCCTGGTACATCGGCACCGGAATCCCGCCCAAGCATTGCGCGGCGCACATCGCCGCGTAGATGCGCGGCCGATTGTCGCCGACCAGCGCGAGATGATCGCCGCGCTTGAAGCCTTGCTCGGCGAGTCCGCACGCAATCGCGCGCACCTCGTCGGCAAAGTGCTTCCAGGTCCACGTCTGCCAGATGCCGAGATCCTTCTCGCGGATCGCGGGCAGTGCGCCGCGCACCCTGGCATGGTGCAACAGAAGCTTCGGGAACGTGTCGAGGCCGGAAAGTGATTCCGCCATCGCGCCCTCCTCCAAGAGTTTGCGTTCCAACCGGCGAGTCGGGCGCGTCGAAGAGTCCGGGATTGCCGCTTCCCGGGCCCGAAGCGACCGGCCGGATTGTGACGGCTATTCTCGCACAGGAATCAGGGTTTTGGCCCCTTCCAAATGCATCCCGAACCTGTGGCGCCCCGCGGAATTGCCGTAGTGGGCCCGCTTCCCCCACGCTCCGTACCCCCAACCCGCCGCGAGACCAGACGCCACCGCAGGAGCGACTAAACTCGGCGGGTGACGATTCCAACCCCTTTCCTAGCCGCGAGCGCCCTAGTACGCCCTGAGTGGATCGACTACAACGGCCACATGAACGTGGGTTACTACCACGTGGTATTCGACCTCGCGGCCGAGCCGTTCTTTGAGTTCCTCGGCTTCACGGCCGAGCTGCGCAGTCAGCATGACCTCACCACGTTCGCGCTCGAAGCGCACCTGAATTTCCTGCGCGAGGTGAAGGAGGGCGATCCGCTGCGCTTCGAAGCGCGCCTGATCGATTACGACGCTAAGCGCGTTCATTTCTACCAGGAGATGTTCCACGCCACCGAGGGCTATCTCGCGGCCTCGTTCGAGTCCCTCAGCGTCTGCGTCAGCCAGACCGGGCGGCGCACCGCGCCGATGCCCGAAGCGCTGCAAGTGCGGCTCTCACAGATCAAGGCCGCGCATGCCGCGCTGCCGCGCCCCTGGCAGATCGGGCACGTGATCTCGGCGAAGCCGCTGCGGTGACCTGACGCGGGCGGGTTCGTTCTTTCCGCGGGCGCCCGACCACCCCGTCGCGCTTGATGCGCGTCAAGCGGGGCCGAGTATTCTTGGCGCAGGATCAAAACTTGAAGATGGCCGACGAGAGGAGCTGACGCATGAAAGCGACCGACGTTTCCGAACAGGCCCGTCAGATGTACGAGGCGCTCGGCCCCAAGGCGATCGCCGAGGCCGCCCAGAAGGCGGTCGCCTGCGAGGCCGCGGGCGACAAAGAGCAGGCAAAGACCTGGCGCCGCATCGAGGCGGCGCTGATGGAGCTGCGCGGCGCGCGCGAAGGCTGATCCGCGAGACCCCGCGTGCTACGGTGCAGGGGGTGCGGCGGCGAGGGTTCTCCCCCCTCCTCGCGTCTGACTACATGCTGCGCCGGTACTGCCCCCCGACCTCGAACAGGGCGTGGGTGATCTGGCCGAGCGAGCACACGCGCACCGCGTCCATCAGCACCGCAAAGACGTTCTCGTTGCGTACCACCGCTTGACGCAGGCGCTCGAGCATCTGCGGCGAGGTCTTTGCGTGGCGCTTGTGAAACTCGCGCAGGCGTTTCAGCTGGCTTTGCTTTTCCTCCTCGGTCGAGCGGATCAGCTCCAGCTTGGCGGGTGCCGCCTCGCCGTGCGGGTTGCGGAACGTGTTCACACCGATGATCGGATACGAGCCGTCGTGTTTCCTGTGCTCGTAGAACATCGACTCCTCCTGGATCTTGCCGCGCTGGTAGCCGGTCTCCATCGCCCCGAGGACACCGCCGCGGCTCGAGATCGCCTCGAACTCCTTGAGCACCGCCTCCTCGACCAGGTCGGTCAGCTCCTCGATCAGGAACGAGCCCTGGTTCGGATTCTCGTTCTTCGCCACGCCCCATTCGCGGTTGATGATCATCTGGATCGCCATCGCGCGACGCACGGACTCCTCCGTCGGCGTGGTGATGGCCTCGTCGTAGGCGTTGGTGTGCAGCGAGTTGGTGTTGTCGTAGGTCGAGATGAGCGCCTGCAGCGTGGTGCGGATATCGTTGAAGGCGATCTCCTGCGCATGTAGCGAGCGCCCCGACGTCTGGGAGTGAAACTTGAGCTTCTGGCTGCGCTCGTTGGCGCCGTAGCGGTGCTTCATCGCCACGGCCCAGATGCGCCGCGCCACGCGGCCGAGCACCGCGTACTCCGGATCCATGCCGTAGGAGAAGAAGAACGACAGGTTCGGCGCGAAGTCGTCGATGTGCATGCCGCGCGCCAGATAGGCCTCGACGAAGGTGAAGCCGTTGGCGAGCGTGAAGGCGAGCTGCGAGATCGGGTTCGCGCCGGCCTCGGCGATGTGATAGCCCGAGATCGACACCGAGTAGAAATTCTTCACCTGGTGGTGGATGAACCACTCCTGGATGTCGCCCATCACCTTAAGCGAGAACTCGGTCGAGAAGATGCACGTATTCTGGCCCTGGTCCTCCTTGAGTATGTCGGCCTGCACCGTGCCGCGCACGGTGGAGGCCGCCCAGGCGCGGATTTTCTCGAGCTCGTCCTCGGTCGGCTCGCGGCCGTTGTCCTTTCTGAACTTGTCGATCTGCTGGTCAATCGCGGTGTTGAAGAACATCGCTAGGATGGTCGGCGCCGGGCCGTTGATCGTCATCGACACGGACGTGGACGGATCGCACAGGTCGAAGCCCGCATACAATGCCTTCATGTCCTCGAGCGTCGCGATCGATACGCCCGAGTTGCCGACCTTGCCGTAGATGTCCGGCCGCTCGTCGGGCTCGAAGCCATAGAGCGTTACCGAGTCGAACGCGGTCGACAGGCGCTTCGCCGGCATGTCCCTGGACAGCAGGTGGAAGCGCCGGTTGGTGCGGAACGGGTCGCCTTCGCCGGCGAACATGCGCGTCGGGTCCTCGTTCTCCCGCTTGAAGGCGAACACGCCCGCGGTGAAGGGGAACGAACCCGGGACGTTCTCCCGCAGCTGCCAGCGCAGAATCTCGCCCGGATCCTCGAACTTGGGCAGCGCGACCTTCGGCACCAGCGTGCCCGAAAGCGAGGCATGCGTCAGCCGGGTGCGCACCTCGCGATCGCGGATCCTGACCACGTACTCCTCGCCCGAATACGCCTTGAAGGTCTGCGGCCACATCTCGAGCAGCTTCTTCGAGCGCTCGTCGAGCGCGCCGTTCTTTTGTTCGATCAGTGAATCAAGCGCGTGTCCGTCCTTGCCCGCCTTGAGGAGCATCTGCTTGGCCGCAATCAGACTCTGGCGATCGCGCGCGAGCCGCGCTTGCTCTCCCGCGTGCTGGTGGTAGGCGCGGACGCCTTCCGCGATCTCGGCCAGATATCGGCTGCGTTTGGGCGGGACCACCGCGCTGATGTCCGACGATACGCGCGAGGCCGGCCTCGGCAGCTGGCCCGGCGTCAGCTTGAGCCCCGACTTGGCGAGCCGCGCGACCAGGTCGTGATACAGGGCCGTAACGCCGTCGTCGTTGAACCGCGAGGCGATCGTGCCGTACACCGGCATGTCGTCCGGCGCGTGCTTGAACGCCTCCCGATTGCGCTGCACCTGCTTGCGCACGTCGCGCAGCGCGTCGTCGGCGCCCTTGCGATCGAACTTGTTGATCGCGACGAAGTCCGCAAAATCCAGCATGTCGATCTTCTCGAGCTGGCTCGCGGCGCCGAATTCCGGCGTCATCACGTAGAGCGAGGCGTCGGCATGCGGCACGATGCCCGCGTCGCCCTGGCCGATGCCTGAGGTCTCGATGATCACCAGATCGAAGCCCGCGGCGCGACATGCGGCAATCGCGTCCGGCAGGCATTTTGCGATCTCGCCCCCCGCGGCGCGCGTGGCGAGCGAGCGCATGAAGATATTCGGCCCGTGGATCGCGTTCATGCGGATGCGGTCGCCGAGCAGCGCACCGCCGGTTTTGCGGCGCGAGGGGTCGACGGCGATGATCGCGATCTTCAGCCTGTCGGCCTGATCGAGGCGAAAGCGCCGCACCAGCTCATCGGTGAGGGACGACTTGCCGGCGCCGCCCGTGCCGGTGATGCCGAGCACTGGCGCCTTGTTCGCGTCCGCCGCTGCGGCAAGTGACTTGCGCAGCGCCGGATCGGCCACGCCGAGCTCCAGCGCGGTGATCAGCTGCGCAAGCACACGCTGGTCGCCCGAGCTTAGCGTTTTCAGATCGTGTGGCGAGTACTGCGCCAGGTCGAAATCGCAGCGCGCCAACATGTCGTTGATCATGCCCTGCAGGCCCATCTTCTGGCCGTCCTCGGGCGCGTAGATACGCTCGACGCCGTAGGCCTGCAGCTCGCGGATCTCGTCGGCCACGATGACGCCGCCGCCGCCGCCAAACACCTTGATGTGCTCGCCGCCCCGGCGCTTGAGCTGATCCACCATGTACTTGAAGTACTCGAGGTGCCCGCCCTGGTAGGAGGACACGGCAATGCCTTGCACATCTTCCTGGAGCGCGGCGACAACCACCTCTTCCACCGCGCGGTTATGGCCCAGGTGGATGACTTCCGCGCCGGACGCCTGCAGGATGCGCCGCATGATGTTGATCGACGCGTCGTGCCCGTCGAACAGGCTCGCGGCGGTGACGAAGCGGATCTTGTGCTTCGCCTTGTGGACCAACTTCTTCGATTCGGACAGGTCGGTCATTGCTGCCTTTGCCGACGGAACGCGGAGGTTCTTGAGGCTACTTGACGTTTACGTCAACGTCAATCTGCGCCGCGCCGCACCGGCATGCTTAAGTGGTTGATTCGAAAGTATAGCGATTCATGCCCGCCCAACGGATTATGCGCCGCGAGCGAACCGGAGCGGGAGCGCCGGCGCGCTGATCCCGGTAAGCTTGCACCGGTTCCCCGTTCGAGCAGGACGACTCGCATCGTTTTGCACTGCACACCGTGAGCACGACCATCGAGATGCCGGGCAGCGGCTCGATCGA
>JBFKUL010000166.1:0-6598 GCA_041635755.1 Burkholderiales bacterium
GACCGCCGTATCGCCCTCCCGGGTGGTGATGGACGGGTCGGCGCCGTTGCGTAACAGCAGCTCGACCATCTTCGGATTACCTTTCATGGCGGCGTAGGCGAGGGCCGTGTAGCCGTTCTCGTGATGCAGGTCGGGATCGAATTTCATCGCCAGCACGCGGCGCGCGTAGGACAGGTTGTCGCGATCGATGGCGTAGAAGATTGCGCGCACGCCCTCCGGACTCGCCTCCTTCGGCGTGGGCTCGAGGCCGGTCGGCAGCAGGCGCACAACGTGGTTAACCAGCGACAGCCCGACCAGCGCTACCAGCGCCAGGACCAGCGGGATCTTCGAAATGCCGAGGCCTTCTGCGATCTGGTCCGGCATGTTGGCGCCGGCGATCAGCAGCACCACCGCAAGGAAGAAGAAGAACCGGAGATACAGGAACAGGCTGATGATGACCGCCAGCCCGAGGACCGCGAGCAGCGCGTCGTGGTTGATGCCGAGCGTGTCCCGCACGTACTCGTGGGGCAGGTTGGCGAGCAGCGCGGTTAGGCCGATGAGGGTCATCAGCGCCCATTCGCGGAACCGCACCTTTCCCAGGAGATCGTCTTTGTGTCTCGTCATGCCGTGTCGCGGCTTGTTCGCTTCGTTAGCACCACATTCTGAGTACCGCGACCGTCTCTGGCAAGCGCGAAGCCGCGCGAGCGGCGTGTAGAATTCCAATTGCGCCGGCGCATCGGGCGCAGCGCACAACATGTCGAAAGCATTCCTCCGCGATGCCGAGCCGCAGGAAATGGACGCGCCCGAGGCGCGCCCGGAGCTTCCGCGCGGCAAGAACTACATCTCACCGGCGGGCTATGCGCGTCTGGACGCCGAGCTGCGGCGCCTGGTCGAGATCGAGCGGCCCGAGGTGGTGCAGACCGTCGCCTGGGCCGCATCGAACGGCGATCGCTCCGAGAACGGCGATTACATCTACGGCAAGAAGCGCCTGCGCGAGATCGACCGGCGGGTGCGCTTTCTCATCAAGCGGCTGGAGGCCGCGCAGGTGGTCAACGTCGCGGGTCGCGACACCGACCAGATCTTTTTCGGCGCCACCGTCATGGTGCGCTCGCAGGGCGGCCAGCAGCGTACGGTCACCATCGTCGGCATCGACGAGGTGGACCCGGCGCGGGGACGCGTTTCGTGGATCTCGCCGATTGCGCGGACGCTGCTCAAGGCGCGCGAGGGCGACGTCGTGACGCTCAGAAGCCCGGCGGGAAGCGAAGAACTCGAGATTCTCGAGGTTCGGTACGATCCGGTTGACTGAACAAAAAGGAGATTACCGATGAGCATGTTGAAGGAGTTCAAAGAGTTCGCGGTCAAGGGTAACGTGGTCGACCTCGCGGTCGGTATCGTAATCGGCGCGGCGTTCGGCAAGATCGTGTCCTCCCTGGTGGGCGACGTCATCATGCCCGTGGTCGGCTGGCTGGCCGGGGGCATCGACTTCTCCGGGCTCGCGGTGACAGTCGGCGAGGCATCGGTGAAGTACGGCAAGTTCATTCAGGCCGGGGTCGACTTCGTGATCATCGCCGCTGCGATCTTCCTCGTCGTCAAGGGGATCAACCGCATGAAGCGCGATGAGGAGAAGCCGGCCAAGCCCGCGGCGCCGCCGCGCCAGGAAGTGCTGCTGCAGGAAATCCGGGACCTGCTCAAGGCGCGCTGAGCCGCGCTGCGGTCCGCGACCTGGCGGAAGTCGCTCGCGATCTAGTGAAAGTCGCGCGCGACTGAGTGGAATTTGCCTGCGACCAAGCGGAAGTCGCCTGCGACTAGATGGAAGTCGCTCGCGACCAGATGGAAGTCGCTCGCGACTTAGCGGAAGTCGCCGGCGACCACCAGCGAAAGTTTCGCCACGTCGACGTAGCGGCGCAGCGCCGCGCTCACCTCGGCCGCGGTCAGCGAGGCGATGCGCCGCTCGAACTCGACGTCCCATGCGAACGTGCGGCCGCGAAACGCGTACAGGCTCAGGCGGTTCACCAGCGCACGATCCTGCGTGCGCGACAGACGGCGGGCCTCGAGCAGACCGGCCTTGCCCGAGGCGACTTCCTCCTCGCGAAAGCCCTCGCGCGCGGCACGCTCGATCTCCTCGAGAATGGCGCGCTCGACGCGCTTGCGGTTTTCCGGGGCGAAGATCGCCGACACGGCGAAGCTCGCAGAGCGGTCGAACGAGCTCGCGCTGAAGCTCGTGTACGTGCTGTAGGACAGGCCTTCCTTTTCGCGCACGCGTGCCGGGACGCGTGCGGTGGAGGATCCGCCGAGCAACCAATTGGCGAGCACCATGGCCGGGAAGTCGGCGTCGTCGTCGCGCATGCGGATGTTCAGCCCGCCGCGCAGCACGGCGTTCGCCTTGTCCGGAGTCAGGACCTCGCGCGTCATCGGCGGCGCATCGAAGTGCTCGACCGGCACGCGCTTGAACGGCTTCGGGCTCTTCCAGGGCACGAACAACGCCTCGACCTGGGCGCGCACGGCCGCCGGATCGAAATCCCCCACGGCCACGAACTCCGCGTCGGTGGCGCCGAAGAGCTCCCGATAGCAGGCGACGGCGTCCTGGAGCTCCACCTTCTTGAGCTCGGCAATGCGCTCCTCGATGCTCTGGGTGTAGTGCGGGTGGCCTTCCGGGTACGGATTGAGGTGCCTTGCGAGCCGCACGCTCGCGAGCGTCGACGGATCGCTGCGCTCGGCCTCGGCCTGCGTCAGGCTCGAGCGCTTGAGCTCCTCGAACTCGCTTGGCGGAAACGAGGGCTCGCGCAGAACCTCCGCCACCAGGCGCAACGTCTCGGGCAGCCGGTCGCCGCGCACATCGATGCTGGCGCCATCCGTGCCGATCGAAACCGACGCGTTCAGCCGGTCGAACTCGTCGCGCAGCTCGGCGCGCGAGCGCCGCGCCGTGCCGCGCATCAGCATCTCGCCGGCAAGCATGCATGCGGTGCTCCGGTTCATGCGGCTCGACGCGTCGCCCCAGTGCAGGCCGAGGTTCGCCCGCACGCGCGCGCCGCGGGTGCGCTTGGGCAGCAGCTCGATACGCAGGGCGTTGCCGAGCGTCGCGCGCACCAGGCGCGCTTCGATGTTCTGCGGCGACGCATCGAAAGCCTCGCCCAGCTCGACGCGCTCGGCGCCCGCATAGTCCGCCAGCGCGGATTCGATCGGCGGCGCGGCGGGTATCTCCGCGCGCTCCGGCTTGTCGGTCGGCAGGAAGGTGCCCGTCACGCGGTTCGACGACTTCAGGTAATGCGCGGCCACGCGTTGCAGGTCCGCGACGCTCACCTTGCGCAGGCGATCGCGGTAGACGAAGAACAGCCGCCAGTCGCCCGCGGCGGAGAATTCGGACAAGGAGCGTACCAGCAGCGCCGTGTCGATTTGCGCCTTCTCGAAGTGATTCAGCAGCGAGGTGCGCGCGCGCTCGATTTCTTCGTCCTGCACCGGCTCGCGGGCCACGCCCTCGACGACGCCGAACAGCGCCTCGCGCACCGTTTCGAGGGACGCTTCGGCAGGCAGGCCTGCGCCGAAGTAGGCGTAGCCCGGGTCGTGCATGGCGCGCTCGCCGGCGGTCACCCAGCTGGCGAGGCCTTTTTGCACCAGGGCCTTGTGCAGCCGCCCGCTCGGGACGTGCCCCAGTGTCTGCACCAGCACGTCGAGCGCCGGATAGTCGGGGTGGCTGGCCGCGGGCAGGCGGTACAGCGCGAACAGCATGCGCGTGTCGCCCGTGCGCCGAAGAGTCACGCTGCGCTCGCCGTCCTGAGTCGGCTCGACCGTGTACAGGCGCGGCGGCCCGGGACGTTGCGGGCGTGGCAGCGCCCCGAAATGCTTCGCCACGAGCTCGAGCGCGCGCGCTTCGTCGAAGCGCCCTGCGATGATCAGCACCGCATTGTCGGGCTGGTACCACGTGCGGTAGAACGCCCGGAGCCGATCGATCGGCACGCTCTCGATGTCCGAGCGCGCGCCGATCACGGCGTTGCCGTAGTTGTGCCAGGCGAACGCCAGTCGCTTCATGCGCTGGAACAGTACCGAACCCGGGCTGTTCTCGCCCATCTCGAACTCGTTTCGCACCACGGTCATCTCGCTGTCGAGATCGGCCTTGGCGATGAAGGCGTTCACCATGCGGTCGGCTTCCATGCCGAGCGCCCAGTCGAGGTTATCGTCGCCCGCGGAAAGCGTCTCGAAGTAGTTGGTCCGGTCGTCCGAGGTGGTGCCGTTCCAGCGCGCCCCGCGCCGCGCAAACTCCTCCTTGACGTCGGGATGGCGCGTCGAGCCCTTGAACAGCATGTGCTCGAGCAGGTGCGCCATGCCTTTTTCGCCGTAGCCCTCGTGGCGCGAGCCGACCAGATAGGTGATATGCACCGTGACCGTATCCGCGCTCGGGTCGGGCAACGTCAGCAGCCGCAGGCCATTGTCGAGCCGGTACTCGGTGACGCCTTCGATCGCGGTGACCTTGCGCGGCAGTTCGGCCGCGCCGGCGCTGAAAACGAAGAGCAGCGCTGCAAGCGGGACACCGGCCAGACGGTAGAGGGTCCGATCCATCATCGATGATTGGTTAGACGACCTTTGAACGTCCGGAGGCGCGGAGGTTCCAGGCTCGTGCGCCCGCCAAGCGAAACGACGGACGCAACCATGGCCGCACCGATGACCTCCAATGTCGTCTTGTACCATGGTAGGTGATGCGCGCCTACTCGACCGACACCTTTGCGTTGCCGCTGCCGGCGCACCATCGCTTCCCGCTGCGCAAGTACGCACTGCTGCGAGCGCGCGTGGCGGGCTGCGGCCTGGCCACGCTCCTCACGCCGCCCGCGGCGAGCGACGACGAGATCTTGCGTGCGCATGCCGCCGCGTACCTGCGCAAGGTCGCTTCGGGCGATCTGTCGCGCGCGGAGCAGCTCGCGATCGGTCTTCCCTGGTCGGCGGCGCTGGTGGAGCGTTCGCGTCGCTCGGCGGGCGCGACCCTCGCGGCTTGCCGCGCCGCCCTCGAGGACGGTGTCGCCGTCAATCTGGCCGGCGGCACGCACCACGCGTTTGGCGCGCGCGGCGAAGGGTTCTGCGTATTCAATGACGGCGCCATCGCGGCGCGCGCGATGCAGGCCGAGGGGCGCGCGCAGCGCGTTCTGATCATCGATTGTGATGTGCACCAGGGCGACGGCACGGCCTCGATTCTCGCCGGCGACGACTCCGTGTTCACGTTTTCGCTGCACGCACAGAACAACTACCCGTTCACCAAGCAGGTGAGCGATCTGGACGTTGGTTTGCCGGACGGCGCGGGGGACGCCGAGTACCTCGCGGCACTCGCGCCCGCGCTCGAGCAGGCTTTCCTGCGCGCCCAGGCCGATCTCGTGATCTATCTTTCCGGCGCCGACGCGTATGCCGGCGATCGCCTCGGACGGCTTTCGCTCAGCAAGGAGGGACTCGCGCGTCGCGACCGAAGGGTGTTTGCCGCCTGCGCCACGCGGCGACTGCCGGTCGCCGTGACGATGGGCGGCGGCTACGCCGAACCGATCGAAGACACGGTCGACATCGGCTTCAACACCGTCGCGGCCGCCGCGCGCCTGTTCGCGCGGCGCGCGCCACCCGCGCTCGGCGCTAGCCAAGCTGCTTGAGCATCGTCTCGGCGTTGCTGACCTCGAACTTGCCCGGGGCTTCGACGTTCAGCTGCTTGACGACGCCGTTGTCGACCAGCATCGAGAAGCGCCGCATGCGCACGCCCATGTTCGGTCCGGTGTCGAGCTCCAGCCCGAGCGCCTTGGTCCAGGCGGCGCTGCCGTCACCGAGCATGCGGAGCTTGCTGCCGACGTTCTGGTCCCGACCCCACGCCCCCATGACGAAGCCGTCATTCACCGCGACGCACCAGACCTCGTCGACATTTTTCGCCTTGAGCTGATCGTACTGCTGCAGGTAGCCCGGCACGTGCTTGCCGGAGCAGGTGGGCGTGAAAGCGCCGGGCAGACCGAACACGACGATTTTCTTGCCCTTAACCGCGTCGGCCACGCCGATTTCCGTCGGACGCATCGGGCAATGCGCTTCCTCGTTGTAGCCGATGGATTCGAATAGCTTGCCGTCCGGCAGGCGATCGCCGACCTTGATGGTCATCAGTTTTCTCCCGGATAGATGGCTTGGACGTGTAAAAGATTATACGTGCCTCGCGCAGGCTTCGGTTGCTCTGGCGCGCGCACTGCGCGATCATGGATACAGTGAAGCCGCGCGCAGCGCGGAGTCATGTTTCACGCGGGGCGGCGATTCGCGAGCCTTCGCCCGATTTCCGAATCCTTGCACAGGAGAACGACATGAAACGCAAAGCATCCGCCGTCTGGAGTGGCGGTCTGAAGGACGGTAAAGGTACGATTTCCACTGCGAGCGGCGCGCTCGCCGACAAGCCCTACAACTTCGGCATGCGTTTCGAGGATGCGCCCGGCACCAATCCGGAGGAGCTGATCGCCGCCGCGCATGCCGGATGCTTCTCGATGGCGCTGTCCGGGCAGCTGGGTGCCGCAAATCTGAAGGCGGAGCGCATCCGTACTTCGGCGACGGTGTCGCTGGAGAAGTCGGAGGCCGGCTTTTCCATCACCGGCGTGCATCTTGAGGTCACGGCGAAGATCCC
>JBFKUL010000167.1:0-6553 GCA_041635755.1 Burkholderiales bacterium
GTGTTCACCGAGATGACCTGCACCTCGCCCGAGGGCCGCATTTCGCCGGGCTGCACCGGCCTGTGGAACGAAGACCAGCGCGACGCCTGGAAGCGTATCGTCGATTTCTGCCACGCCAACTCGAAAGCCAAACTCTGCCTGCAGATCGGCCACTCGGGACGCAAGGGCTCGACCCAGCTCGGCTGGGAGCGCATGGACCATCCGCTCGAGACCGGCAACTGGCAGGTGATCGCGCCGAGCCCGCTGCCGTATCTGCCGGAGTCGCAAGCGCCGCGTGAAATGACGCGCCGGGACATGGACGCGGTGCGCGACGAGTTCGCGCGCACGGCAAGGCTCGGCGCCGAGGCCGGCTTCGACATGCTCGAGATCCACTGCGCGCACGGCTACCTGCTCTCTTCGTTCATCTCGCCGCTTACGAACCGGCGCTCCGACGCGTACGGCGGGTCGATCGAGAACCGGCTTCGCTTCCCCCTAGAGGTGTTTCGCGTCTGCCGTGCAGCGTGGCCGCAAGACAAGCCGATGTCAGTGCGCATTTCCGCTACGGACTGGGCGCCGGGAGGACTCAGCGAGGCCGATCTGCTCGCCGCGGCGCGCGCCTTCAAGGATGCGGGCGCCGACTTGATCGACGTCTCCACCGGGCAGGTGGTGCCGCACCAGAAGCCAGTCTACGGGCGTATGTACCAGACGCCGTTCTCGGACAAGGTGCGCAACGAGGTCGGCATCGCGACCATGGCGGTCGGCAACATCACCACCGCCGACCAAGTGAACACGATCGTCGTCTCTGGCCGTGCCGACCTGGTCGCGCTCGCGCGCCCGCACCTCACCGATCCGTACTTCACGCTGCACGCGGCGGCCTGGTATCAGCATCAGGGACAGCATTGGCCCAAGCCCTATCTCTCGGGCCGCGACCAGGCCTACCGCCTCGCGCCGCGCGAGCGCGAGGAATGGGTTGCCGGGCGCGTGGCGCAAAAGCCACCCTCGCACGAGGTGAAGGACGACGCCCTCAAGGGCCAGGGCGCAAAGGACGGCGCGGCAAAGCCGGGCGCCAAGAAACGGGCCGCATAAGCCGGGCGCACCGCATGGGACCGTTACCGCTGCCGCCGAGGCGTAGCGCTTTCGGGCGCGAGCTGTGCAACGACGACACGCACTGGGGACTGGTCGAGCGCCGGGCGCACGACACGCCCGCAGCCATCGCGCTGCTGCACGGCGATACGCGGATGTCGTTTCTCGAGCTGCGCGAGCGCGCCGCGCGCCTTGCCGCGGGGCTCGCGGCGCTCGGCATCGGCAAAGGCGACGTGGTCGCGGTGCAGCTGCCCAACATCCCGGAGTTCGTCGTCACCCACGCGGCGATCAGCGCCCTCGGCGCAGTGACGCAACCCGTACATATGGCTTATCGCCGCGCCGAACTCGGCTTTCTGCTCGCGCACAGTGAAGCGCGCGCTTTCGTGTGCGTCGCGCATTTCAAGGACGAGGCACCCGCGACCGAGGCCCTGGCCCTGTCGCGCGAAATCAGCGCGCTCGAGCACGTCATTGCCCTGGGCGAGAAGCACGAGGGACCGCTGTTCTTCGGCGATCTCGCGGCGAGCGCGCCGCTCGCCAAATTTCCCGCGGTCTCGGCCGACGACCCCTTCCTGCTGCTCTACACCTCCGGCACGACGGACAACCCGAAGGGCGTGCCGCTGGAGGCGCGCGGCTTTCTCGCCAACGCACGCCTGTCCCTGCCCGAGCTGGAGATCGGCGAGCGCGACGTGCTGCTGCCCGTGGCGCCGCTCACCCACCTTTATGGCTTGTGGACCTGCTATCTGAGCCTGTACTCGGGTGCGGCGATCTCGCTGCTGCCGGCGTTTTCGCCGGTGGATCTCGCGGCGCTGGTGGCGAAGCATCGCGCGAGCTGCATCTTCGCGGTGCCGGCGCATTTCACGCCGATCCTCGAAGCGCGTCTGATGGAGCGGCACGATTTCAGCTCGGTGCGCTTTGTGTGCCTGTCGGGCAGCGCCGTGCCGCCGGCGCTCGCCGAGGCGATCGAGGCAAAACTCGCCGGCCGCGGCGGCAAGGCCATTCAGCTCTTCGGCATGAGCGAGCTGCAGGCGGGCGCCTACGCCCGGCCGCGCGATCCGGCCCAGGTGCGTCACGGCACCGCGGGCGCCGCGGCGCCAGGTACGGAGCTGCGCGTGGTCGACGACGCGGGCGCGTCGGTCGGTCCGGACGTCGAGGGCCGGCTGCAAGTGCGCGGTGCGGCGGTGTTCTCCGGCTACCTTAAGAATCCGGCGGCCACCGCGGAAGCGTTCACGGGCGACGCATGGTTCGAGACGGGCGACACGGCACGGCTCACTGCCGAGGGCCGGCTCGTGCTCAGCGGGCGGGTCAAGGAGATCATCAACCGCGGCGGCGTGAAGTTCTCGCCGCTCGACGTCGAGGCGATCATCGATCGCGTTCCCGGCGTGGCGCGCAGCGCGATCGTGCCCTACCCGGATGCAACGTTGGGCGAGCGCGCCTGCGTGTTTGTGCAGCTCGCACCCGGCGCATCGCCGCCGAGCCTCGGCGCCATCACGGGCGCGCTCGACAAAGCCGGGGTGGCGAAATTCAAGTGGCCCGAGCGGCTCGAGCTGATCGAGGCGCTGCCGCTCACGCCGACGCAGAAGGTGATGCGCGGACGGCTGCGCGAGCGGCTCGGACCTGCTGCCAGCCGCGTACCGGACGCCTGATGCGGCTGCTGCTGCTTTCGAATTCGC
Organism: Burkholderiales bacterium; assembly: GCA_041635755.1. Classification (GTDB taxonomy): domain Bacteria; phylum Pseudomonadota; class Gammaproteobacteria; order Burkholderiales; family SG8-39; genus JBFKUL01. The sequence goes on from JBFKUL010000167.1 coordinate 2,733, forward strand.
GCAATGCCGGCGCCGGCTATCTTGAGCACGCCGAGCGCCTGATCGCCGAATTCCTCGGCGAGCGCCGGCATCGACTGCTGTTCCTTCCCTTTGCCGCGGTGCGCGTGGGTTTCGACGCCTACGCGGCGCGGGTGCGGCGGCGCTTTGCCGCGCTCGGCCATACGCTGATCGGCGCGCACCGCGTGCCGCTTGCGAAAGCCATCGGCGAGGCCGAGGGTTTCGTGGTCGGCGGCGGCAACACCTTCTGCCTGCTTGATGCTTTGCAGCGCCGTCGCGTTCTCGCCGCGATGACGCGGCGCGTGCGCGCCGGCGTGCCTTATATCGGCTGGAGCGCGGGCTCTAACCTCGCCTGCCCGACGATCCGCACGACCAACGACATGCCGATCGTCGAGCCGCGCTCGCTTGCGGCGATGCGTCTGGTGCCCTTCCAGCTCAATCCGCACTACACCGAGCGCGTGCTCGCGCGCCATGGCGGCGAGTCGCGCGACGAGCGCATTGCCGAGTTCCTCGTCAGCAACCCGCGCCTGGCGGTGCTCGGCGTGCGCGAGGGCAGCGCGGTGCGCGTCGAAGGGCGCCGCGCGAGCCTCGAGCTCGGACCCGGTGCGCGGCTGTTCCGCGCGGGACACCGGCCGCGCGAGCTTGCGCGCGGCGCCGACCTGAGCTCACTGCTGGCGAGGCGCCGATGAAAACGGGCGCGGGGTCGCGCAAGCGCTGTGCTTGGGCGCGCAACCCGCGCGCCGTCGCCTACCACGATCGCGAGTGGGGGGTGCCTGCGAAGAGCGACCGCAAGCTGTTCGAGTTCCTGATCCTCGAGGGCGCGCAGGCGGGCCTGTCCTGGGACACGATCCTCGCCAAGCGCGCGAACTACCGTCGCGCGTTTCACCGCTTCGACGCGAAGCGCATCGCGCGCTACGGCGCAGCCGATCGCCGGCGCCTGCTCGCCGACGCGGGCATCGTGCGCAATCGCCTCAAGATCGACGCCGCGATCGTCAACGCGCGGCGTTTCCTCGAACTGCAGAAGGAGTTTGGCAGCTTCTCCAAATACGTATGGGGCTTCGTCGGCGGCAAGCCGCTGGAGGGGCGGCGGCGGCGGCTCGCCGACGTGCCGGCGCGAACCGAGGTCTCCGACGCGCTATCGAAGGATCTGAGGAAGCGCGGCTTCAAGTTCGTCGGCTCGACCATCATGTACGCGTTCATGCAGGCGGTGGGCATGGTCAACGACCATACCCGCGACTGCTTCCGGTACCGGATGCCGGCGAAGCGATGAGAGCGCCTGCTTTGCTTGCCGCGCTTGCTGTCGCAAGCCCGGCCGCGGCGTCCGAATTCGGCATTCAGGCGGTCGCACTCGGGGCGAGCGAGGCGGTGGTGCAGGCACAGTTCCCGAGCGCGCACTGCAAGCCGCTCGAGTGGATCAGCGCGGCGGCAGACCGGCGTTGCGACGACAGCCGCGTCAGCATCGCCGGCGCCGGAGGCAGCATCACGTTCTATCTGAAGCACGATGCGGTGCAGGCGTTCGACCTGCATTTCAACACCCGGGACCTCGCGCGAATCCTCGCCCATTTCAAGTCGATGTATGGCCCGCCCATGCGCGAGGGCCGCGAGACGGTTGCCCGCGGCGGCCGTCCGGCGCGCGAGGTTTTCAAGGCGCACTGGGCCGCCGGCGCCGACCGGGCGGAGATCGCCTCGCAGCCGGAGCGCAGGCGCTCCGCGCTGAAGGTCTGGCGCGGCGAGTTTCCGCAGCAGCTCTACAAGGTGAATTGAAGCGCTGCGCCGCCGCGCAAACCGCAGCCGCGCCTTCCTGTGCGGCGCGCCGACACGTCAGCGTTCCGCGAACGCAAGGCGCGCGCCGGCGGCGATCATCACCGCGCCGGAGATCCTGGTCATTGCGGTGCGCCAGGCTGTGGCAAACAGGCGCCGGCTGCGCCCGACCAGCAGCGCGAGCAGCGCATAGTTGGAGAAGCCCAGCGCGGCGAAGGCCGCGCCGAGCAGCGCGATCTGCATGCCGGGCGGCGCACGCTGGCCATCGGCGAACTGCGGCAGGAAGGCGAGAAAGAACAGCGCGAGCTTCGGGTTGAGCGCGCTGGAGAGGAAGCCCTGCGCAACCAGCGCACGCGCACTGTAGTGCCGCGACGTGGCGCCCTCGTCCAGCGACGCGGCGCGCGCGCGCAGTGCCTGCACGCCGAGCCAGATGAGATACGCGGCCCCCAAATACTTCACCACGCTGAAGGCGAGCATCGAGGCGGCGAACAGTGCCGCAAGGCCTATGGCGACGAGCGTGGTGTGCATAGCGATGCCGAAGATCAGCCCGGCGGTGACCAGGACGCCGTCTCGCGCGCCGCCGCCAAGCGCTCGCGCGATCACCAGCGCCATGTCGGGCCCCGGGGTCCACACGAGCGCGAGCGAAGCGAGCAGGAAAAGCGCGAACGCGGCCGGCTCGATCATCGCTATTTCGGGACGCGACCGCCGGTAAGGACGTGGACGGGTTGCCCGGCCATGGCGCGCTCAGCGCGGGTATGACCCGCTGTTGACGTCGAGTGTCATGCCGTTCACGTACTCGGGGCTTTCGGCGCCGAGCCACAGGATCACCGCGGCCACCTCCTGCGGACGGCAGGCGCGACCGGAGTACACCGAGCGCATCACGCCGTCCTTGCGCGATTGCGGCAGCTGCTCGTACATGTCGGTGTGCGTCGGCCCCGGCGCCACGGCATTCACGGTGACGCCGTGCCGGCCCAGCCAGCCGGCAAAGCTCTTGGTGATGTTGATCAGTGCCGCCTTGGTGGCGCCGTACCACAAGTCCGGATGGCCGGTAAAAGCCGCGACCGAGGCGACGTTGACGATGCGACCCACGACGCCCGCCGAGGGCGCCTTGACATGGCGCGCGATCATTTGCGGCGCGAGCGCCTGCATGAGCGCCGCCGGCGCTTCGACGTTCACGGCGAGGATCTCGCGCTTGTGCGCCTCTGGAATCGCGTCGTAGGGCTCGCAGTAAAGGACGCCGGCGTTATTCACCAGGGTGTCGATTTCTCCGAGCGAGGCAACCAGCTGGCCGATGCCAGCGAGACCGGTAAGGTCGTAGTGCACGCGCGTCGCACGCTCGGGCAGGTCGCATTTGGAGAAATCCTTGTCGAGCGCGAGCACGCGATGGCCCGCGCCGAGAAAGGCATGCGCGGTGGCGAGGCCGATGCCGCGGCCCGCGCCGGTGACGAGCGCGGTCGGCACGTGCGCTCAGCCGGCGAGTCCGGGCATGGCGAAGCCCGCCGCCTTGAGCTCGGGGAACAGTGCGCCTTCCTGCTCGCGCGTCAGCTCGACGAGCGGCGGGCGCACCGTCTTCCACTGCGGGTCGTTGCCGAAGTGCGCAATGATCGCCTTGAGCGCCGGGATCATCGGCTGCTTCTGCACGATCTTGCGCGTCGCGGTGATGCCCGCCTGCAGCTTGTCCGCATCCGCAGATTGCCACTTGCGGTACACCTGGTCGATCGGACCCGGATTGACGTTGCCGGTGGCTGTGATGCAGCCTTTGCCGCCGCCGCGCATGTTGTCGAGCAGGAACACCTCGCTGCCGGCGAACACGTCGAAGCCGTCTTTGGCAAACGCATCGAGCATCGCCTTGGTGTTCGCCCAGTCGCCCGAAGAGTCCTTCACGCCGGCGATCTGGCCGGGATACTTCTTCAGCAGGCGCCCGATCAGCGCAAGCGAGATCGGCACCTGCGCCACGGGCGGGATGTGATACAGGTAGAGTTGCAGACGGTCATCGCCGACGCGCTCGATGACCTCGGCGAAGTTGCGGTACAGGCCCTCGTCGGAGACGCCCTTGTAGTAGA
>JBFKUL010000168.1:0-6552 GCA_041635755.1 Burkholderiales bacterium
CCGTCAGCACCTTGCCGGACGACGGCACGACGGTGTTGTAGGCGCGGGCCAGGCGCGTGATCGAATCCAGCAGGATGATGACGTCGCGCTTGTGCTCGGTCAGCCGCTTGGCCTTCTCGATCACCATTTCCGCGACCTGCACGTGGCGGCTCGCCGGCTCGTCGAACGTCGAGGCGACCACCTCGCCGCGCACCGTGCGGGTCATCTCGGTCACTTCCTCGGGGCGCTCGTCGATCAGCATCACGATCAGTACCGCCTCGGGCTGATTGGCGATCAGCGCGTGCGCCAGGTGCTGCAGCATGACGGTCTTGCCGGCCTTGGGCGGCGAGACGATGAGGCCGCGCTGGCCCTTGCCGACCGGCGCAATGATGTCGATGATGCGCCCGGTGATGTTCTCCTCGGCCTTGATGTCGCGCTCCAGCCGGAACTGCTCGTCCGGATGGAGCGGCGTCAGGTTCTCGAACAGGATCTTGTTCTTCGCGGCCTCGGGCGCTTCGCCGTTGACCTTGTCCACCTTGACCAGCGCGAAGTAGCGTTCGCCGTCCTTCGGCGTGCGGATCTCGCCCTCGATCGAGTCGCCGGTGTGCAGGTTGAAGCGGCGGATCTGGGAAGGCGAGACGTAGATATCGTCGGTGCTCGCGAGATACGAGGTGTCGGGCGAGCGCAGGAACCCAAAACCGTCGGGCAGGACTTCGAGCGTGCCGTCGCCGAAGATCGACTCGCCTTTCTTCGCCTGGTTCTTGAGCAGCGCGAAGATGACGTCCTGCTTGCGCATGCGGTTCGCGCCATCGATCTGGTTGGCAACTGCCTTGTCCACCAGTTCGGTGACGTGCAGCGACTTCAATTCTGAGAGGTGCATGAACGGTCCGGAAACGGAAAAGGACCCGCGACTTGCGTGGTTCTACAGTCTGGAAGGGGCGCCAGGATCTGGCGCGGGAAACCGCTGCCGCGCCAGTGCGTCGCCGGCGCGGATTTGCTCAGAGCGTAAGTGGTTTAAATATTGCTGTCAAGGAAGGCGGTCAGCTGCGATTTCGAGAGCGCGCCGACCCGCGTCGCCTCGAGATTGCCGTTCTTGAACAGCATCAGTGTCGGGATGCCACGAATACCGAACTTTGCCGGCACGGCCTGGTTTTCGTCGACGTTGATCTTTGCGATCTTGAGCCTGCCGTCGTACTCCTTGGCGACCTCGTCGAGGATCGGGGCGATCGATTTGCACGGGCCGCACCATTCGGCCCAGTAATCGACCAGCACGGGGACTTCGGCCTTCAGGACCTCGGGCTCGAAGGTGTCATCGGTGACGTGATGGATATCGGAACTGCTCATGGCTCCTCGTAGGGGTAATGGCGGGAAGGGGCGGCGCCCGGGTCCAGGCCGGCCGCAGACTTGCTTCGCAGCCCAATGCTAGCGAATGGTCCGGGGGTTTACAAACCGCTGGCGCGAACCCGTTGATGGCGCGCGCCCCGGATTCGGGAACGTCGTCAGGGTGCGTGCTAAACTGCGGATTCGATTAACCTTTTTCTGAGTAGTGGAAATCGGGCATGGCGTACATCGTCACGGAATCCTGCATCAAGTGCAAATACACCGACTGCGTCGACGTGTGCCCCGTGGACTGCTTCCGGGAGGGTCCGAACATGCTGGTGATCGACCCCGACGAATGCATCGACTGCACCTTGTGCGTGCCCGAGTGCCCGGTGGAGGCGATCTTCGCCGAGGACGACGTACCCGATGCGCAGCGCGAGTTCATCCCGCTCAACAAGGAGCTCGCCGCGCAGTGGAAGCCGATCATCGAGCGCAAGCCCGGGCCTGCGGACGCCGATGACTGGGCCAAGGTCAAGGACAAGAAGCATCTGCTCGAGCGCTGAGCGCCGACACGCGGGCGGCATCAGGCGGCTTTGAGCTTGGAATAGGTTTCGCTCGCGGCGAGGATCACGTGCCGCTCGAGCGCGGCCTCGCGGTGCGCGTTCGCCTTCTCGTACTCCTTGGACGTCATCATGTCGAGAAACGCCGCGCGCGAGGGGTAGAGCACCAGCACGACGTAGTCCCACTTGTCCTTCTCGGGCTCGCCGAAGGCCGCGCCCTCGACATCGCCCGCCCAGAGCACGGTGCCGCCGCGCGCCTTGATGAGCGGCATGGTGAGCTCGCTGTAGCGCTTGTACTCGGCGCGGTCGCGGAACTTGACCAGGTTCACCATCACCACCGGCCCCTTGTCCGGCAGCGAGCGCACCAGCGCCTCGTTCATCTCATGGGGCTTGCTCACGCGTGCTTGTGCGCCACGGTCTTGGCGCTCTGGCCGAAGAGCAGCTTCTTTGCCGCCTCGTCGACCACCGGCGCGGTATTGATCTTGGCCGCGAGCGCATAGGCGCGCTCGACCGCCGGCCGATGGCGGATCGCGGTGAACCAGCGCTTCAGGTGCGGGTAGTCGTCCAGATTCTGCTGCTGGCGCTTCCAGGGCACGACCCACGGGTAGGACGCCATGTCGGCGATCGAATACTCGCCGGCGACGAACTCGCGGTCCTCCAGCCGGTTGTCGAGCACTTGATAGAGGCGCGACGTTTCGTTCACGTAGCGCTCCATCGCATAAGGCAGCTTCTCGGGCGCGTACTGCACGAAGTGATGGTTCTGTCCGGCCATCGGGCCGAGGCCGCCCATCTGCCAGAACAGCCACTGCATCACTTCGTTCCGTCCGCGCAGATCCTTCGGCATGAACTTGCCGGTCTTCTCGGCGAGGTAGACGAGGATCGCGCCCGACTCGAACACCGAGATGGGCGCGCCGCCGCCCGCGGGCGCATGGTCGACGATCGCCGGAATGCGATTGTTCGGCGAGATGGCGAGGAACTCGGGCTTGAACTGCTCGCCCTTGGAGATGTTCACCGGGACGATCTTGTACGGAAGCCCGGTTTCCTCGAGGAAGATGGTGATCTTGTGGCCGTTCGGCGTGGTCCAGTAATGAAGATCGATCATCCGCGCGCCCCTAGGCCCACACCGGATAGCCCTTCGCCTTGCGCGCGAGCCCGTCGAACAGATCCATCATGCGCTCGCGCCAGGCGTAGATCTGATCGTCGGGCTCGAGCAGGCGGATCGGCGAGACCGCGCGCGCCCACTGAAACGGGCCGAACAGGATGTAGTCGGCGAAACCGGGCCCTCGCCCGGAGACGAAGGGCTGCTCGACCACCACCGGACGCACCGGATCGAGCGCGCCGCGCAGCGCCGCAAGCGCGGCATTGCGGTCGCCGCCGAGCTCCTCGAGCGTCTTGGCGAAGCGCTTCTCGCGCGACTCGCGGAAGTACGGCTTGTCCTTCTCGTGCAGCTGGCCGAACAGATCGACGATGATGGTGCGCAGCATCGCGGGATGGATGGTGCGCTCGCACCAGTGCTTGAAGAAGTAGGCGAGCGTTTTCGCCTCCTCGCTGCCAAAGAGCATCGGTCGGTCGGGGTAGGCCTCGTCGAGGTACTGCGCGATCTGCCAGCTATCGTGCACCGTGCGCCCGCCGTCCTCGATCACCGGCACCATGCCCTGGCCCGACGCCTTGATCGCCTCTTTTTCGGTGAAGCGCCAGGGAATCTCCTCGACCTCGAGCCCCTTGTGCGCGAGCGCCATCTTCACGCGCCAGCAGTGCGGGGAGAAGCGCCGGTCGTCTTCGGCGCCCGCGAGGTCCCAGAGCTTGATCGCCATCTCAGGCCTCGCCGCGCGCCGGGTAGTCCTTCGCCTTGGCGAAATCCACCGCGGCGAGGACCTCGTTGAAGTGCGGCCGCCCGAAGGGCATCGTCGAGACGTTGCCCCAGTAGAGCGTGCCGTCGGGTTTCACCAGATAAAGCCCCGGCTCGTTGAATAGCGCCGGCTCCTCGACCCCGGCGGACGTCTTGCCGCGCCCGCTCGAGACGTAGAGGCCCCACTTGCGCGCGTCCTCGATCGACAGGCCGTAGCCGACGTTGATGTTCGGCAAGCCCCACTTGTCCTTTGCCTCCTGGGCGCGCTCCTTCGGATCGGAGGACAGCACCAGCGTCTCGACGCCCTTCGCCTTGAACTGATCGATCAGCCCGTTCAGCTCCGAGGTGTAGCGCCGGCACACCGGGCAATGCAGGCCGCGGTAGAAGACGAGCATCGTGAAGGCGCCGGGCTTTTGCTCGGCGAGCTTGAAGCGCTTGCCTTCGAGGGTGTCGACTTCAAGTGCGGGCACGGGCTTTCTCGGCATCAGCTTCATCGTTTGCTCTCCAGGATCTTGGAATTGGATCTGTCGCCGCGCGCTGCGACCACCTTACACCCTCGGGGCCTCGCGACGCATGGGTCGCGCTCTGCGCGTTCAGTGTCCGTACAGCCCGGCCTTCGCCTTGCCGCGGAACACCCGGTAAGAGAATACCGTGTAGGCGACGATGAAGGGGAGCACGATTGCCGCACCCCAGGCGACCGCTTCGAGCGCGCTCGGGTGCGCCGCCGCCTCCCAGATGGTGATCCGGTCGATCACCAGGAAGGGAAACAGGCTGTAGGCGAGGCCGGCGAAGGCGCACACGAAAATCGCCACCGCGCCCGCCATCGGCGCCCACTCCGCCACGCGCTCGCCGCGCTTGAGCCGGCCGGTCGCGCGCCACACCCAGAACCAGGCCGCAGCGCTCGCCGCGGGCAGCAGCATGACCACGAGCGTGCGCGGAAAGTCGAACGCGAACCATTTTTCGCGCACGGTCTCGCTCACCGCGGGCGTGGCGAGGCTCACCAGCGCGACGCCGAAGGCGACCCACCACAGCCCCCAGCGCGCCCAGCCGAGCGCGAGCTGTTGCAGGTGGCTCTCGGTGCGCAGCACGAGCCACGCGGCGCCGAGCAGCACATAGCCGCCACAGACACCGCCCGCAACGAGAAGCGCGAACGCCAGGTGTCCGAAGCTGGTCTCGAAACCGGTGATGTAGAGCCCGAGCATGAAGCCCTGCGCGAGCGAGGTGAGGAACGAGCCGAACCAGAACAGCCAGTTCCACAGCTCGCGGTGCCAGCCGAGCGCCTTGATGCGGAACTCGAACGCCACGCCGCGCAGCATCAGTCCGACGAGCATGGCCACCACCGGCAGGTAGAGCGCGCCGAGAATCACGCCGTGCGCGAGCGGAAACGCCACCAGCAGCAGCCCGATGCCGAGCACCAGCCAGGTCTCGTTTGCGTCCCAGAACGGCCCGATCGAGGCGACCATCACGTCCTGCTCTTCGGCGCTCGCCGCCGGCATCAGCATGCCAACGCCGAGGTCGTAGCCGTCGAGCACCACGTAGGCGAGCACCGCCACGCCCATCAGCACCATGAAGATGATCGGCAGGTCGAGCGTCATGTCGCGCCCTCGAGCGCCGGGGCCTTCGCCGGCTCCGCCGAGCCTTCGCTGCCGGCGCCCGCCATGTGCGTGAGCACCACGATGTAGGCGATGAGCATCAGGCCGTAGGTCAGCACGTACGCGGTGAGGCTCGCGCCGAGGGAGGCCTCGCTCACCGGACCGGCGGCATCGGCGGTGCGCAATATTCCGGTGACGAGCCAGGGCTGGCGTCCGATCTCGGTGACGAGCCAGCCGGCCACCGTCGCGATCCAGCCGGCGAAGGTGAAGCCGGCGTACGCCCAGAGTACCGGGCGCGCCGGCACCTTGCCGCGGCGCGTCGCCCACACGCCGAACCAGGCGAGCGCGAGCATCGCCATGCCCACGCCGACCATGACGCGGAAAGCGAAGAACACCGGCGCCACCGGCGGCGCGTCCGGCGCGAAAGCGTCGATGCCCTTGAGCTCCGCGTCGGCGTCGTGCTTGAGCACCAGGCTCGCGAGCTTCGGAATCTCGATCGAGTAGTCGTTCGTCTGCGTCTCCGCGTTCGGAATCGCGAACAGCACCAGCGGCACGCCCTTGTCGGTTTTCCAAATCGCCTCGATGGCGGCGATCTTGGCCGGCTGGTGCTCGAGCGTGTTCAGGCCGTGCAGGTCGCCGACGAAGATCTGCAGCGGCGCGAGCACCGCGGCGATCAACACGCCCACGCGCAGCGTGCGCAGCGCCCCCGCGTCGCCCGCCGCGTTCAGCAGCCGCCACGCCGAGAGTCCCGCCACCACGAACGCCGCGGTGAGCCCCGAGGCGAGCATCATGTGCGTGAAGCGGTAGGGAAACGACGGGTTGAAGATGATCTGCCACCAGTCGCCGGCGATGAGCGTGGTGCCGTCGTAGGCCTGACCGGTGGGGGTCTGCATCCACGAATTGAGCGCCAGGATCCAGAACGCCGAGAGCGAGGTGCCCACCGCGACCAGCACCGTCGAAGTGAGATGCAGCCAGCCCGGCACGCGGTTCATGCCGAAGAGCATCACGCCGAGGAAGGTCGCTTCCAGGAAGAACGCGGTCAGCACTTCGTAGGCGAGCAGGGGGCCGGCGACGTTACCGACGTTGTTCATGTAGCCCGGCCAGTTGGTGCCGAACTGGAAGCTCATGGTGATGCCCGAGACCACGCCCATCGCAAAGGTGAGCGCGAAGATCTTCACCCACAGCTTGTAGGTGGCGAGCCACGCGGCGTCGCCGGTGCGCGCCACCATGACGCGGAAATACACCAGGATCC
>JBFKUL010000169.1:0-6531 GCA_041635755.1 Burkholderiales bacterium
GCAGAGCCGCGATACAGATCGGGGGCATCTGATGCACCGCCAATTGCGTAAGTCTATCACAGCACTCGTTTTTGTCCTCGCCGCGGCCTCCCAAGGAACCGCCTTCGCGCAAGCGCCTAAATCCCCTCTCGCTTTAAAGCCTGATGCCCCGGACCGTTATGTCGTAGTCCCTGGCGACACCCTTTGGGGCATCTCGGAGCGCTATACGGACTCCCCCTGGCGCTGGCCGGAGTTGTGGGGCTTTAACAGGGACCAGATCCGCAATCCGCACCTCATTTTTCCTGGCGACGTGATCCTCCTCGATCGCGCGACCGGCCGTCTTGGTATTGCAGGCGCAGGCGCGGGCGCGGGCGCCGCACCTAGCGCGGAGCCTGGCGCTCCGGGGTCGGTCAAGCTCTCGCCTCGAACTCGCTCCGAGTTGCTCGCCGCCAAGGGCATTCCGAGTATTCCCGCCAACGTGATCGAGCCGTTCCTGTCACGGCCGCTGGTGATCGAGCCCGATGGGCTGGACAACGCGCCGGCGATCATCGCCACCGAGGAGAACCGGGTCATCCTTGAGGCGGGAAACCGCGCCTACGTCCGTGGCATCGGCGAGGCGAAGGAGGTTAACTGGTTCGTGTACCGGCGCGGCAAGGCGCTGGTTGACCCGGATACCGATCGCACGCTCGGCTACGAGGCGATTTACCTGGGCACTGCAAAAACAACGCGCCAGGGCGAGCCGACTACCGTGCAACTGACCACCGTCACGCAGGAAGTCGGCGCCGGCGACAATCTGCTTCCGGCCGGTGAGCCGCAACCGATCAACTACGCGCCGCATGCGCCCGGCGTGTTTATCAAAGGGCGAGTGATGGGGATCTACGGTGGCCTCGACAAAGTCGGCGAAGCCGGCCCCCTTTCGATCCTGACCCTCAACCGTGGCAAAGCAGACGGCATCGAGATCGGACACGTGCTTGCGCTGTACCGGCACGGTGCGACGGTGCGGGACACAACCGTACCCAAGGATTCGCCCAAGGCGCTGATCCGGCTTCCCGAGGAGCGCTACGGCCTCGTGTTTGTGTTCCGTGTCTTCGAGCGGGTATCCTACGCGTTGGTCATGCACGTCACGAGGCCTGTCAATCCTCTGGATGTGGTTCAGACACCCTAAGAACAACAAGCATCGCGGCCGAAACGCCGCATCGTCGCCGGATCGCGGAGTGCGCCGCCTCCGCTGCGCACCGCCGGTATGACGCAGGAACCGGGCTTGGCGAGTTGGCTGCACCTGACTCTCACGCCCGGACTCGGCGCCGTCACCATCCGAGAGTTGCTCAAGCAGTTCGGCCTTCCCGAGAACGTCCTCACTCGCAAGCGCGCAGAGCTCGCGCGCCTTGCACCGGCCGATGCCCTTGAGGCGCTCGATTCGCAAAGCGTGGCGCGAGCTGTGGAGCAGGCGCTCGAGTGGGTATCGCAGCCCGGCCGTGCGGTGGTGACGCTGGCCGACGATCATTATCCGAGACCGCTGCTGGAAATCGCCGATCCTCCGACGCTGCTTTATGCGCGCGGACACCTTGAATTGCTTGGCCGCCCGGCGCTCGCCATCGTGGGTAGCCGCAACGCCACAGCGCAGGGTGAGCGCGATGCGGAGCGCTTTGCGCGCGCCTTCAGCGAAGCAGGGCTGACCATCGTCAGCGGGATGGCGCTCGGTATCGACACTGCCGCTCATCGCGGCGCGCTCGCCGCGAGGGGGTCGACGATCGCGGTGCTTGGCACTGGAATCGACGTAGCGTATCCGGCGCGTAATGGCGCCTTGTATGAGGAGATCGCCGAAAAGGGACTGTTGCTGTCCGAGTTCCCACTTGGCACCCACCCGGCGGCGCAAAATTTTCCGCGCCGCAATCGCCTCATCAGCGGCCTCGCGCAGGGCTGCCTGGTCGTGGAAGCGGCACCCGCTTCAGGCTCGTTGATCACCGCGCGCGCGGCCGCTGAGCAGGGCCGCGACGTGTTTGCGATTCCGGGCTCGATCCATTCGCCGCTCGCCAAAGGCTGTCATGCGCTGATCAAATCGGGCGCGAAGCTGGTCGAGTCGGCCGAGGATGTGCTGGCCGAGCTTTCGGCGTTCCAGCGCGGCGGGTCTGCTTCGACCCCCTTGCCGCAGGCAGAGGCCGGCGACGAGCCGCTGCTCGAGCATATGGGTTTCGACCCTGTGGACGTGGATTCGCTTTGCGCGCGGGCGGGCCTGCCCGCCAGGCGCGTCAGCGCAGAGCTTCTGAGGCTCGAGTTGGCCGGACGCATTGCCACGCTGCCCGGGGGGTTCTTTCAACGTCTGAGCTGAGGGAGAACAAGAAATGTACGAAGTCCTCGCCTACCTGTTCGAACATTGCCAGCAAGCCGATCTCGCCCAGAACAGCGAGATCGTGGTCAAGAAACTCTCGGCTGCAGGTTTCGAGGACGCAGACATCAGCGAAGCGCTGACTTGGATGGCCGGCGTCATGCACGCCACCCACCATAGCCTGGCGCCGCTACCGGATGCGCGGCGTGCGTTTCGCGCGTATGCGCCCAAGGAGCTTGCCAAGCTCGACGCCCAGTGCCGCGGCTTCCTGCTCGCGCTCGAGCAGGCGGACATTCTCAACCCGCAGACGCGCGAGCACGTCATCGAACGCGCGCTTGCCGCCGTCGGTGACAGTCTGTGCATCGAGCAGCTCAAGCTGATCGTGCTGATGGTGCTGTGGAACCTGGGTACCCCGACGAGCCGTCTGGTGGCCGAAGACCTGTTTTCCGCGCCTGTCGAGCGCCTGCCGAGCTAAGCCTCGCGCACGCGCGCTCGCGAACGCGCGCACGCGCGAAGGAGCACGCTGGCGCGAGGTCGGTTGCTGAGGCCCGGCCTTTGCACTTATCATCTGCCGCCTTTACGCGTCCGCACGGCGCGGCACCCCATCTCCATCATGGCAAAGAAACTGATCATCGCCGAGAAACCCTCGGTCGCGGCAGACATTGCGCGCGCGCTGGGTGGCTTTGCGCGCAAAGGCGATTACTTCGAAAGCGATGCGTATGTGCTTTCCTCGGCGGTTGGTCATTTGCTCGAGCTGGTTGTGCCGGAGGGGCACGAGGTCAAGCGCGGCAAGTGGTCATTTGCGAACTTGCCCGTGGTTCCGCCGCATTTCACGCTCTCGCCCATCGAGCGCAGCGAGGAGCGGCTTAATCTTCTTCTTCGGTTGATCAAGCGCAAGGACGTCACAGGTCTGATCAACGCCTGCGATGCGGGGCGCGAGGGCGAACTCATCTTTCGCTACATCGTGCAGCACGCCAGAGTGAAGAAACCCATCGAGCGGCTCTGGCTGCAATCGATGACACCGGCCGCAATTCGCGAGGGCTTTGAGTCGCTTCGCTCCGACCGCGAATTGCTGCCGCTCGCCGACGCGGCCAAAAGCCGATCCGAAGCGGATTGGCTGGTCGGCATCAACGGTACCCGGGCGATGACCGCCTTCAATTCAAAGGAAGGCGGCTTCTACCTCACTACCGTGGGGCGCGTGCAGACGCCAACCCTGAGCGTGCTAGTCGAGCGCGAGGAGAAGATCCGCGCCTTCAAGCCTCGGAATTTCTGGGAGGTCGGCGCGACATTCGGCGTCAAAGCGGGTCGCTACGCGGGGCGGTGGTTCGATCCCGAGTTCAAGAAGGACGAGGACGCCGAGCGCAAGCCGGAGCGCCTCTGGCGGGTCCAAGAGGCGGAGCGCATCGTCGCCGCTTGCCAGGGAAAGACCGGTTTGGTTTCCGAGGAGACCAAGCCCTCCTCCCAGCTTTCGCCGCTGTTGTTCGACCTCACCAGCCTGCAGCGCGAGGCAAACGGGCGTTTCGGTTTCTCGGCCAGGATGACGCTGTCGCTGGCACAGGCCCTCTACGAGCGGCACAAGGTGCTCACGTATCCCCGCACCGACTCGCGAGCGTTGCCCGAGGACTATCTTGCGACCGTCAAGAAGGCGATGGAGATGCTTGCTGAGGGCCGCGACTATGCGCCGTTTGCGAAGGCAGTGCTGAAATCCGGATGGGTAAAGCCGAACAAGCGGGTGTTCGACAGCTCGAAGGTGTCGGATCACTTCGCCATCATTCCGACCCTGCAGGCGCCCAAGAGCCTGAACGACGCCGAGCAGAAGCTCTACGACCTGGTGGTACGGCGCTTTTTGGCGGTGTTTCATCCGGCCGCCGAGTTCCTGCAGACCACCCGCATCACCCGTGTAGACGTGCATCACTTTCGCACCGATGGCCGGATCCTCGTCAAGCCGGGTTGGTTGGCGGTGTACGGTCGCGCTGCGCAGGAGGAGAGCGAGAACCTGCCGAGCGTGACACCGGACGAGACGGCGGCCGTGCTCGAGATCGAGACCCAGGCCAATCAGACCAAGCCGCCCGCGCGCTTTACGGAAGCGACGCTTCTCTCGGCGATGGAGGGCGCCGGTAGGCTCGTCGAGGACGACGAGCTGCGCGCCGCAATGGAGGCGAAGGGTCTGGGTACGCCCGCGACGCGCGCTGCAATCATCGAGGGGCTGATCAAGGAGGAATACGTGCACCGCAACGGCCGTGAGCTGGTGCCCACGCCGAAGGCGTTCTCATTGATGTTCGCCCTCAGGCACTTCGGCGTCGGCGAGATCACTTCGCCTGAGCTCACCGGGGACTGGGAGTTCAAGCTCAAGCAAATGGAGCACGGCCAGCTGCGGCGCGAGGAGTTCATGGAGCATATCGAGCAGGTCACCCGCGATCTGGTCGAGCGGATCAAGAACGGCGACATACCGGATACCGCATTCGCTACGGTCGAAGCGCCATGTCCAAAATGCGGCGACACGGTGCAGGAGAATTACCGCAAGTTTCAATGCCAGAAGTGCGATTTCTCGCTCTGGAAGGTTTTATCGGGCCGTGAGTGGGCGCCCGAGGAAGTCGCGGAGCTGATCGGCAAACGCTTTGTCGGCCCGTTTACCGGTTTTCGCAGCCGAATGGGCAAGCCGTTTGCGGCGGCGATCCGTTTGAACGACGAATTGCGTGTTGAGTTCGACTTCGGTCGTGGGTCCGAATCCTCCGAAGGGGAGGCCGCGCCGGATTTCTCGAGCCAAGAAGCACTCGGCGCCTGCCCGAAATGCGGCGCGAGGGTCTTTGAGCATGGTGCCGCCTATGTGTGCGAGAAAGCGCTCGGCGCGGAACGTTCGTGCGATTTCCGTTCAGGCAAGATCATCCTGCAGCAGACCGTGGAACGCGCCCAAATGCACAAACTTCTCGAAACCGGGCGCACGGACCTGCTGCCACGCTTTATTTCCAAGAAAGGTCGGCCATTCAAGGCCTATCTCGCGAAGACGCCTGGCGGCCGCATCGGCTTCGAGTTCGAGGCGCGCCGGCCCAAGAAGGGCAAGCTCGAGAAGCCGACGGCCGCTTCGGTCAAGGCACCGGCCGTGCCGCCCGTGACCGAAGTGCGCAAGAAAGCGCCTACGGCCCGCGCCGCGCGCTCCGTGCCCAAGCCGGCCAAGAAGCCCAAACTGCCCAAGGCGCCTGTGCGGCGGCCGCCGGCCAAGCGCAAGAAGGCCGATTAGACGTCCAGATTGCGTACGCCGAGCGCATTCAATTCGATGAACGCGCGGCGCGGCTCGACTTCGTCACCCATCAGTTTGGTGAAGATCTCATCGGCGGCAATACCATCCTCGATCTGCACGCGCAGTAGCCGCCGAGTCGCCGGATCCATCGTCGTATCCCAGAGCTGCGCGGGATTCATCTCTCCGAGGCCCTTGTAGCGCTGCAAGCTGATCGAGCGCTGAACCTCGCCGAGCAACCAGCGCATCGCCTCCGGAAATTCGCGCACCGGGTGCTTCTTGTCGCCGCGCTGTACGTATGCACCTTCGCCCAGAAGGCCGCGCAGCATCTCCGCAGTCTGTCGGATCTGCGCGTAGTCCCCGGATAGCAGGAACTCGGAATCGACATGCGTGCTGCGTACGTTGCCATGCCGCGTGCGTTCGATCCAGACCTGGTAGCGCTCGGTCTTGGCGTCGAACTGGGCGCTGATGCGCACACCGTTCCCGGGAATCGCCGCGGCCAGCGCCTCAGCCGAGCCTTCGGCCGTCTCGCGTCGGGAAAGATCGATCTGCAGCCCGCCGAGGATCGCCAGCAGCACCTCGCGGTCAATCCAGCGCGACACGCGATCGATGACCGCCTCCGAAATCAAATACGACTTCGCGAGCGCTTCGAGCGCCTCGCCGCGCAACGGCTCGCGGCCCGCGCCGGGATGCAGCGCTGCCTCGATCAGCGCCTGCCGCAGCAGGTACTCGTTCAACTCGTGCTCGTCCTTGAGGTAGCGTTCGTCCTTGCCGAGCTTCACTTTGTACAGCGGCGGCTGAGCAATGTAGATGTGGCCTCGTTCGACCAACTCGGGCATTTGTCGGTAAGACAACGTCAGGAGCAGCGTACGGATATGCGATCCGTCGACATCCGCGTCGGTCATGATGATGATGCGGTGATAGCGCAGCTTTTCAGGGTTGTATTCCTCCTTGCCGATGCCGCAGCCGAGCGCGGTGATCAGCGTTGCGA
>JBFKUL010000170.1:0-6498 GCA_041635755.1 Burkholderiales bacterium
CGGCGACAAGGACGCCAAATCGATCGTCGCCGCGATCATCGCGCTGGCGCATGCGCTCAACATCCGCGTGGTGGCGGAGGGCGTCGAGACTGAGGAGCAGCTCGAGTTCCTCGAGACATCGCGCTGCGATTTCATTCAGGGTTATCTCGCCGGGCCGCCCGTGGACGCGGATGCGGCGGCGAAGGAATACATCTAGGAAGATTTGCAGGATGAGCGCAGGGGGTTTTGGCCCCTTCCATCGCGTCGCGATGGAGCCATCCCAAATCCCCCGCACCCCCTCCGTCCAGGTGGACGCGTTGCGGCGAGCCCGCTCACCGAAACGTCAGCGTTCTTGTCTCGCCGTGCTGCATGACAAAGAAGGTTTCGGCCGACAGGCCGTGCTGCTCGCGGGCGGCAGCGAGGTTCCTTGGTGGCTCGTCGAGATCCTCGTCCGAGAGCCAGGCAAAGGTGCCCCAGTGCATCGCCACCGACTGGCGCGCGCGCACGTCGCGGTGGGCAAGCACGGCTTCCTCGGGGTTGACGTGCATCACCTTCATGAACCAGCGCGGCGCGTAGGAGCCGATCGGAAACGCGGCGAGGTCGAAGCGACCGAAGCGCTCGCCGATGTCGGCGAAATCCCGCGAATAGCCTGCGTCTCCGGCAAAGAAGAACGACAGCGCCGGGTGGCGCAGCACCCAGCCGCCCCACAGGCGCTGGTTGGTGTCCCACAGCGTGCGCTTGGACCAGTGCTGTACCGGCACGAAGTGCAGCTCGAGCCCCTTGTGTTCGGTCTGCTGCCACCAGTCGAGCTCGACTACGTCTTCGATGCCGAGCTCGGCGAACCAGCGCTTGAGACCCAAGCCGACGAAGAATCGGGGCGACCCACCCGGCTGCCGCGCGAGGCGCAGCACGCTGTCGACGTCAAGGTGATCGTAGTGGTCGTGCGAAATCAGCACCGCGTCGATGCGCGGCAGCGCTTCGAGCGCGGGCACTGGCGGCGCAACGCGATAGGGCCCGGCGAACGACACCGGCGAAGCGCGCTCGCTGAACTGCGGATCGGTGATCACGTTCAGCCCGTCGACCTGCAAAAGCAAGGTCGAGTGTCCAATCCACGTCAGCGTGGTGTGCCGGCCGTTGGCGCGCAGGAACGCAGCGTTCGAGCGCGCGGTCTCGAAGCGCCAGCCGTTCTCGGGCGTGCGCGGCCGGCCGTTCTTCCAGCGCTCCCACTGCCACGCCCAGAAGCTGCCTTTCTCCGGGTGCGGATAGCTGTTGCGGAAGCCGTTCGGCGTGTGATGCGGCTTCGAGGCATCAAAGAACGGATTGGTCGAGGCGCACGCAGCGACCGCAATCGCTGCGATGGCGTAAGGGACAACGCGCAGCATGCGCGCTATTGTAGCCGCCGTGCCGCAGCCGCTGCTCCACTTCTCCCACGCAAATGGCTTTCCCGCGCCGTGCTACGCGGCGATGCTCGGCGACCTCGAGCGGCATTTCCGCGTCGGCTACGTCGAGGCGATCGGCACTGATCCGCGCTTTCCGGTGAGCGATCGGTGGCCCAAGCTCGTCGAGCAACTCATCGGCGCGCTCGAGACGCGCTACGGCGGCGAGCCCGTGTACGCGGTGGGCCATTCGCTCGGCGGCTATCTCGGCTTCATCGCCGCGGCGCGCCGCCCGGAGCTGTTCCGCGCGATTGTGATGCTCGATGCACCGGTGATTGGCGCCATCCGCGGCGGGATGCTCGGCGCGGTGAAGCGCCTCGGCGTGGTCGATCGCGTTTCGCCCGCAGGCGCGACGCGCAGTCGGAGAAGCCTCTGGGCGAGCCATGAGGAGGCGAAGGCGCATTTCCGCTCGCGGCCGCTGTTTCGCCACTTCACCGACCAATGCCTCGCCGATTACGTGCGCTACGGGCTCGTCCAGAGCGAAGGCGGCTGGCGGCTGCGTATCGACCCGGCGATCGAGACCCAGATCTACCGTACCTTGCCGCACGACATGAGCCGCCATCTGCGCGCGCTCCGGGTCCCCGCGGGCTTCATCGGCGGGCAGCGCTCGGACGTCGTGCGTCGTGTTGGCCTGGCGGCGATGCGCGGGCGTTTCGCGCTGCGCAAGGTGCCGGGGGGGCACCTGTTTCCCTTCGAGCATCCGCGCGAGGCGGCAGCCGAGATCGCGTCGCTGCTTGCCGCGCTTGATCCGCGAGGCGAGAGGTGAGCCGCGGCTTTACGTCTCCCGCCCGCGCTTGGCCTTGAGCTGCTGCTCGATTTGCTTGATGCTCAGCTCGACGCCGATCATGTTCGGATTCACCGCGAGCGCGCGCCGGTACCACTCGAGCGCCTGCTCGGGCTGCTCGAGCTGCACGTAGATCTGGCCGAGCCCCGAGAGTGCGCCGAAATGCTTGGGGTTGCGCTTGAGCACCTCGCCGCAGTCGGCGATCGACTCGCGAAAACGCCCGGCGAGATAGAGCACCGTGGCGCGCTTGTTCCAGGCTTCGGCGAACTTGGGCCGGACGCGGATCGCTTCGGTGAAGGTGTCGATCGACGCCGCGTAGCGTCCTGACTGCATTTCCTCGACGCCGCGGGCCATCAGCCGGTCGATACTTTCGTCGCCGGAGCGGCTCCACAGCAGCCACAAGCCTTGTTCGGCAAAGCCGCGTACGAACGGGCTCTCGTCGCGCAGCCGCTCGTGCAGCAGAGGCGCATCGTCCATGCCGCCGAAGTTGGCCAGCCAGACGATGGCATCGGCGCGCTTCGCGGCGTCGGCATGACCGAGCGCCGCGAGCGCCTCGCTGCGGTTCGCCGGGCGCTCGGGGAATGCGCTCGGGGAGGCCGCGGTGAGCATCAGCGCCCCCAGAACGACCAAACCGCGCATCGAGGTCATTCCAGACATGATCCCTCCCGCAACTATTCTCCCCGCCGCGGCTGCCGGCATCAACCTGCGTCCGCGGCCGCTGGCCCAAAGGAGCCTCGCATGATTCTGCCCGCAAGGTCCGCGCTCATCGCTCATGATAGCGGCATTCGCCGCGCTGTCGGCGACGCGCGCCGAGTACGAGAATGGCGCTCGGCGCTGATTGGGGAAACGGAGGCAAGCTGCCCCGTGTTGCGTGGCATCTTGACTTCTCGCGCGCGCAAATGCTTGACCCGTATTGTCGGGCTCGGGCAGTATCCGCGCGTCATGCGCGAGTCTCGCAATTGGACGGATTGCGTTTCGCGCACTTTCGCCGGCGCGATCGAAGTTCCGATCACGCCGGCGTGAGCGTTCAATTGAGGGGGGTGTCGTGACGTCAAGGGCGACTCTAATTGCAGCTGGCATGCTGGCCGGATTCCTGGTGGTTACGGGCAGCGCGCAGGCGCAGACCGGCGCGGTGGGAACACTAAAGCCTGGCGTGACCGGCGCCCAGACGGCCGCGAAACCTGCTGCCCAGGGCGCACGGGAGCTCGTCTGCCGCGGACATTCCAGCGGATTCGCGACATCGCAGATCCCCCGCCCGGACTCGCCCGGCAGGGTAACGGTCACGCTGAGCTTCCTTCACAGTCGTAACGGCCCTGGAGCCGATGGCGGCGGACTCGAGGCGGGCACCTGCGCATGGATAGATCGTGCGATGGCGGCTGGCGAGCTCAATCAGATCCAGTTCACCGTCGAAGCCAACGCACAGCAGAAGCGGCAGCAACACGGCAGCGCGGTGGACAGCTCGGAGAGCGCTGCCGAGCGCCATCCCGACGCGCAGTCGATCCCCGCCTACTTGAAGAGCCCGGGACACTTCTGGCGCTTCGCTGTCACCGGCCAGCAATACGGCTGGTATCTGGCGGGCAGCCATGGTGCATGGAAGCCTGGACTGAAGGCTCAGGTCGCGGTCACAGTCGCCGCCGCGCCGGGAAATCGCGACCGGTCGCTTAGCGCGGGCGAACGCGCCTGTGCGCCGGGCTATGAGTGGCGCCTCGCCACGAGCGCCGACCAGGTTTGCGCCCCGCCGGAAGCCAAGGCCCGCGTGGCGAACGAGAACGGCAGCGCGCCATTGCGCCAGACGTCCCTCGGCGCCTGCCGACCCGGCTATGTGCAGCGTGGGGCGTTTCCAGGGGACGGCACCTGCGTGACGCCGGAGAACCGCACCTTGGCGGCTCGCGAGAACGCCGCCGCCGCCTCGCGGCTACAACCTTAGTCGTTCCGCGCGAGCAAGCGCCACGAACGCCGCTTAGCGTCGCGGAGATCGTCGCGTTTCAGCGTTTCTTGCTGCGGGACGCAGCCAGCGCGTTCTCCTGCCGGACGGTGTCCCGGTTCTCCGGCGCCACGCACGCCAGGTCGCCGCGGAAGGCCTCGCGCCAGACGAAGCCGGCGATGCAGCTATTCGGGCCAAAGGCGCCGCGCGGGTCCACGCGCGCCGGGGCAACGCTGTTTTCCTCGGCAGCGCGGGCTTTCGACTCGGGCGGCACGCAGACGAGGTCGCTGGGCCCGGCCATGCGCCACTCGTATCCGGGCTGGCAGCCATGCCCCTGCACCGCGGCCACGGCGCCAGCCGGGCCGCTGCGCAGTGAGGCCATTGGGTCACGCTCCATCTGATTACGCGCAGAGCGCGCGTCACTGGCCGCGCCCGCCGTCTTGGAAAGTACCGGCGCGGGGCCGCAGATCAGGCCGACGGCATCGATGAACAGCCCGGCCCGCCCGTGAATGCCGGTCGCCATCTGTCCGGCGGGGCACGCTTGCCTGTCGCTCATGTACAACCAGCGCGAATTTCCGCCGGCGTCTCCCGCGCGACCGACGCGCACCGGCTGCACGTCGCTGCCACCGACCTGCGCGCACTGCAGCCCGATCTCGTCGACGAAAGCGTCGATGCGCCGTCCTGTGCCGGAATCCTTCGTGTTGACCGAGATGCCGGCAGCGGTGACCGCAAATCCCGCCGGGCAGCGTCCGGTCGTCATGGGAAGGCCGCCGCTGCTTGTACCTTGAGCGCGTCCTTCGACCGGGGCATCGAACGCCTGACGCGCCGCGTTCCACGTCGCGCAGAGGGGGACCAATTGATCGATCCAGGCGCCCGCGCGCCCGCTCAGGCCGATCAGGTGTGCGCCCGAGGGGCAAACTACGCGAAAGGGGTCGCCCCCCGCGCCGCCGACCGCTGGCAGTTCGGCGCCGTTGACGGTGGCGGCCAGCGCAAGGCCGAGGAAGAGTGTGACGCCGTGCATGGGTTGCATCGGGACCTCGCATTAAAACCGGGGACGGCGGCGTGGCCAGGCCGCTTGAAAGATCTGCCGCGCATTCTGCAGCAAACTCGGCGATCGAGCACAAAAAACTGTTGCGGGCCGAACAGCCGACGCGTGCGCGGGCCACCCGCGCGGGCGGCGCGCGCGCTCTGCTAAGCTGCGCCGGCATGAGCCAGCCGAACTTCGTGTTCATCCTCGCCGACGACCTCGGCTACGCCGATCTCGGCTGCTATGGCGGGCGCAGCGCTTGCTCGCCGGAAATCGACCGCATGGCGCGCGAGGGCCTACGCTTCACCGATGGCTACGCGAGCTCTCCAGTGTGCTCGCCGACGCGCTTTGCGCTGATGACCGGGCGCTATCCCTCGCGGTTGCGTGGCGGCATGGACGAGCCGATCGCAACGCGCACGCGCGGCAACCCGGACCTCGGGCTGCCGCCGGGCGAGCCCACGCTGCCCTCGGTGCTCGCTGCCGCGGGCTACGCCACCGCGCTGGTGGGCAAGTGGCACCTCGGATTCCCGCCGCATTTCGGCCCGCTGCAAAGCGGCTACCAGGAGTTCTTCGGCGTGATGAGCGGCGGCGTCGACTACTTCACCCATTGCGACAACGCCGGCGTGCACGACCTGTGCGAGGGCGAAGCCGAGACCCGCCTGGACGGCTACCTGACCGATCTCATCTCCGATCGCGCGGTCGAGTTCATCGAGCGCAAGAAGGGCGCGAAGCAGCCGTTCCTGCTCTCGGTGCACTACACCGCGCCGCACTGGCCGTGGGAAACGCGCGAAGACGCGGCAGAGGCCGAGCGCATCCGCGCCAACATCGTGCACACCGACGGCGGCTCGGTTGAGACCTACCTCGCGATGATCCGCCACATGGACGAGGGCGTCGGGCGCATCGATGCCGCGCTCAAGGCGATCGGCGCGCGGGACGACACGCTGGTCGTCTTTACGAGCGACAACGGCGGCGAGCGTTTCTCGGACACCTGGCCGCTTGTGGGCAAGAAGATGGACCTGCTCGAGGGCGGGATCCGCGTACCCTACGTGGTGCGCTGGCCGGCGCGCGTGAAGCCGGGCTCGGTGACGCGCCAGCACGCGATCACGATGGACTGGCCGGTGACCCTGTTCGATGCGGCGGGCGCGAAGCCGCCGTCGGGGCATGCATTGGATGGCGCGAGCCTGCTGCGCGTGCTAGAGAACCCGACGGCGACGTTCGAGCGCGAGCTGTACTGGCGCATGCTGTTTCGCGGGCAGAAGGCAATGCGCTCGGGCGCGTGGAAGTACCTCGTGCTCGAGGGCGACGAGTTCCTGTTCAACCTCGAGCGCGATGCGCGCGAGCGCGCCAA
>JBFKUL010000171.1:0-6481 GCA_041635755.1 Burkholderiales bacterium
CGTGGCGAGCGTGAGCGTATCGGCCGAGAGATGCTCGACCGTGCCGCTCAGGCGATCGCCGTTGACCAGCGTCACGGTATCGGCGCGCGCCGCAGCGGCGCCGGCGAGCAGCGCGGCAGCGAGCATCCACGCCGTTGTCGCTTCACGTTTCATGTGCTTTCCCTTTCTGAGAGACAAGAAAACTCGCCGCACGAGGCGAATCGAAAACGCTGACCGGGGTGCCGAAGGGCAACAGGCGGAGCGGCCCGCTTCGGCGGCGAGCCTTGCGGTATGTGACCGCGCACGCCACGGCAGGTTCACCGCGCATTGCGCCCGCTGGACGGCTTCCCTAGAATGGTCTTACCGCGCGAAGCGACTGCGCGCAACGTTCTGCTGCGAAACGCGGGACCTCTCTTGCGATGCCCGTATCCTTCGAAGGCAAGCTGGTGGTGGCGATCTCCTCGCGGGCGCTGTTCGACTTCGAGGAAGAGAACACGGTCTTCGAGCAGGACGACGACCGCGCCTACATGGCGCTGCAGCTCTCGCGCATGGACGTGCCGGCAAAGACCGGCGTCGCGTTTCAGATGGTCAGGAAACTGCTCGCATTCAACGCGGCGGACGCGCAGCGCGTCGAAGTGGTGATCCTATCGCGCAACGACCCGGTTTCCGGGTTGCGGGTTTTCCGTTCCGCGGAGCGCGCCGGCCTCAAGCTCGAGCGCGGGGTCTTCACGCGCGGCCGAAACCCGTACCGTTACCTCGATGCGCTGAAGGCGCATCTGTTCCTTTCCGCGAACGACTCGGACGTGATGAGTGCGCTCGGCGCGGGCTTTCCCGCTGCGCGCGTTTATCCGGACTCGTCGCAGGCGGCCGAGCGACATTCCGGGGAGCTGCGGATCGCTTTCGACGGCGACGCCGTGCTGTTCTCGGACGAAGCCGAGCAGATCTACCAGAACGGCGGGCTTGACGCCTTCACGCGCCACGAATCTCTGCACGCGCTCAAGCCCTTGCCCCCCGGGCCCTTCAAGCCGTTGCTCGAGGCTCTGCACCGGCTGCAGGTCGCGGCCGGCACCGACGTACCGATGCGGCTGCGCACCGCACTCGTTACGGCGCGCAGCGCGCCGGCGCACGAGCGCGCCGTGCGTACCCTCATGCAATGGAACATCGGTGTGGACGAGGCGATGTTTCTCGGCGGGCTGGACAAGGGCGGCTTTCTCAAGGCCTTCGAGCCCGATATCTTTTTCGACGACCAGCAGGGGCATATCGAATCGGCCCGTCGGCACGTGGCCAGTGGCCACGTGCCGTTCGGCGTCGCTAACCGCATGGCGCAGTAGCCGGAAAGCTCGGCTCGCTTTCGGTGCTCGCGCTCAGGAGGAGTTCATCGCATGAAGAAGCTCGTTTACCTGGTCTATGCTGCATTGATTCTGGCGGCGCTCGCCATCGCAGCGGTCGCGGCTTTCGCGCTATTGTTCGACCCCAACAAGTTCAAGCCCGAGATCGAGCAGCTCGTTCAGCGCAGCACGCAGCGCACCCTGAAGCTCGAGGGCGAGCTTGGGCTCGCGTTCTACCCGTCGCTCGGGGTGTCGCTCGGCCGAACCACGCTCTCCGAGCGCAACGGTGCAAAGGAATTTGCGGCGGTCGATTCGGCGCATGTGTCGATGGCGGTGCTGCCGCTGTTGCGCGGCGAGATGGTGGCCGACGAGGTGCGTCTCTCGGGGCTGCGCGCGAGCGTGGTCCGCTTCAAGGACGGCAGCACGAACGTCGACGACCTGGTCGGGCCTGCGCCGAGCACCCGGGTGCCGCCGGAACCGCAGAAGGAAAGCAAGGCGCTGCGCTTTGACGTCTCGGGCACGCGCATCGAGGACGCGAAGCTGTCCTTCCGCGACGAAACCACCGGCCAGGAGCTGACAGCAGAGGGATTGAATCTGCGCACCGGTCGCATTGCTGACGATGTTCCGGGGACGCTGCGCTTCTCGGCGCGGCTCACGGGCAAGAATCCGGCGCTCGACTTGCGCCTCGATCTTGCAGGCGAGTACCGGTTCAACTTGCGCGAGGGTGTGTTTTCGCTTTCAGGGCTCGACGCCAAGGCGGCGGGGCGAATCGCCGAGGTCAGCGGCCTCGAGCTCGGCGCGAAGGGCGATCTGGCGGCGCGTCCGGACAAGCACTCTTTCAGCGCGGTGAAGTTCGCGCTGCAGGCGAAAGGCAGCGTCGGCCAGGAGACCTTCGAGGCGCGACTCTCTGCGCCCAAGCTCTCGGTCACGGCGGACAAGGCCGAGGGTGAGAAGCTGGATGCGGAAGTCAAGCTCCAGGGCGCGCAACGCGCCGTGGAGGCGAAGCTCGTCCTATCCGGGGTGCAGGGCAGCTCGACCGCGCTGGCTGCGAGCGAGTTTTCGGCCGAGTTTGATGCGCGTGCCGGCGAGAACTCGGCCAAGGGCCGGTTCAGCTCGCCACTGCGGGCCGATCTTCCGGCGAGACGCTATGAGCTATCAAAGATCTTGGCGACCATGACGCTGTCGAGCCCGCAGGTGCCGCAGAAGACGGTGGCGCTGCAAATGAATGGATCGGCGAGCGCCGACCTCGCAAAGGACAGCGCCACCGCGGACCTGAACGCAAAGCTCGACGAGACCACTGCGCGTCTCAAGCTCGATCTCCGGAAGCTCGCCGCGCCGGAGGCGGGCTTCGATCTGGCCGTCGACCGGCTCGACCTCGACCGTTACCTTCCGCCGCGTAAGGAAGCAAGCGCGTCCGCCGGAAGCACCGCCGCCGGTGCGGGCGCTGAGCCACCGCTCGATCTTTCGGCCCTCAAGGGCGTCACGGCGTCCGGCCGCGCCCAGTTCGGCTCCCTCGTGGTGCAGCGGCTCAAGCTCGCGGAAGTGCGTGCAGAGATACGCCTCGCGAAGGGCAGGCTCGAGATCAGCCCGCATTCGGCAATGCTCTACGAGGGATCGCTCGCGGGAGCGCTGTCGGTCGATGCGAACGGCAACCGCCTTGCGCTGAAAGAAAACCTGCAGGGCGTATCGGTCGGTCCACTGGTGCGCGATGTTGCCGGGCGCGACGCGATCGAGGGCCGCGGCAACGTGTCGCTCGAACTGCAAGGCGCGGGTGCCACGGTCGGAGCGATCAAGAAATCGCTCGACGGCAACGCGCGCATCGCGCTGCGAGACGGCGCCATCAAGGGCATCAATATCGGCGAAAAGCTGCGCAAGGCCCGCGCCACGCTCGGATCGCAGTCCGCAAAGCGCGAGCTCGCCGAGGGAGCCGAGAAGACCGATTTTTCGGAGCTCAGCGCGAGCTTCGTGATCCGCGACGGCGTCGCCCGCAACGACGATCTGGCGGCGAAATCGCCGTTTCTCCGGCTCTCCGGCGCAGGCGAGATCGATATCGGCAACTCGAAGATCGACTATGTGGCGAAGGCGACCGTGGTCGCGAGCGGCAAGGGCCAGGGCGGCGCGGAGCTCGACCGCCTCGCGGGCATTACGGTTCCGGTCAAGCTGAGCGGGACGTTCGACGCCCCCGGCTACGAGGTCGACTACGGCGCGGTCGCGGCGGGCCTGGCGAAATCCAAGGTCGCCGACAAGCTCGGCGAGCGGCTCGGGATCGGCGCGCCGAAAGATCCGACGCAGGGTGCGGCGGAAGCCGTCGCACCGCGGGACCGCGTCAAGGAGAAGCTGCGCGGTCTGATCGGGCGCTAGGACGCCGGCGGCGGGGCGCCTTGCCCGCCTGCTGCGTTCGGGCCGTAGCGCTGCACGAGGTCCGAAGGCAGCAGCGGCGGGCTGGCGAAAAAGCCCTGAATGCGGTCGCAGCCGAGCTCGGCAAGCCGCGCCCAGACTGCGGCGTCCTCCACACCCTCCGCCACGACGGTGAGCCCCAGATTGTGTGCGAGCTCGATCATCGAGTGCACGATGCGCTCGTGCTGCGGGACTTCCAGCATGTCGCGCACGAACGATAGGTCGATCTTCATCTCGTCCAGCGGCATCGTCGCGAGGTAGTACATCGACGAGTAGCCGGTACCGAAATCGTCGATCGACAGTCGCACGCCGATGGCCTTGAGCCGGCGCAGGGTTTCCGACACGAGCTCTGGCGCGCCGACCACGGCCGTCTCGGTGATCTCGATCACGAGGCGATCCGGCGGCACGCCCCAGGTGCGCAGGCCCCGGTCGATGAAATCCGGCAGATCCGGCTCGCGCAGGTTGTTGGGCGAGAGATTGACGCTGATCGTCAGATCGAGCCCTTGCTCGCGGAACTGAGCACATTGACGCAGGGCATTGTTCAGCACCCACCAGGTGACTTCGTTGATCAAGCCGGCGGACTCCGCAATGGCGATGGCCCGATGCGGCGGCACCGCGCCGAACTCGCTGTCCTGCCAGCGCAGCAGGCCCTCGGCGCCCACCACGCGCTGGTCCTGCGGATCGAACTGCGGCTGGTACACGAGCTCCAGCGTGCCGCCGTCGATCGCGGCGCGCAGCTTGCTCTCGTAGAGCATCAGCTGCACGTTCGGGCCTTCTTGTTGCTCGGTGTAGACGGCAATGCGCTCGACCGTCTCCCGCGCGGCCTGGCAGGCGATCTTGGCGTGCAGCAGCAGCGACGGCGCGTTGTCGCCGTGCTCCGGATAAACGGCGACGCCGACCGCCGGACGCGCATAGATCTCCGTCTCGCCGATCGATACCGGCGTGCCGAGCATGCGCAGGACTTTCTGCGCCGCGAGCTGCGCGACCCCGGTGCCCGAGACCGTGGAGAGTACGCACGCAAATTCGTCCCGCCCCAGCTCGCCGAGGATGTCGCGAGCGCGCAGCACACCCATGCGCAGGCGCTGCACGATTCGCGAGCGTGCCGTGTCGCCCACGTGGTATCCCCACAGGCCGTCGAGGCGCGTGATGATGCCGCAATCGACCAGCAAGACCGCCATGCCGTGCCCGTCGCGACGCCGCGCCTCGATCTGCTCTCGCAGCTGTTCCATGAACGGCGCGTAATCCGGCGCCGGCCGCGTGCCGGGCGTGCGCTCGCCGGATTCGGCGAGCGCCGCGAGCACCGCGAGCTGCAGAAACGAAAGCCGCTCGATCGCCTCGAGCATCCGCTCGCAGCGGGCAAGATCGATATCGAACACGCGCATCACGCCGATCCGCAGCACCTCGTGCAGTCGCTGGCAGTCGAGCCGTACGCGATCGACCAGCTCGTCGGGCTGAATGGCGCAAACCCAGCGCGCAAGCAGGGTGCGCAGGCGCTCGCGGTTGATGTCGCCCTTGAAGATCGAGGTCAGCAGGGCGCGCTGCGGTTCGGTCATTCCCGGGCCGAGCAGAGGACGGCGAAAGCCGTCCTCGGCGTTCGAAAGCAGATTCTCGCGGCGCACTACGGACGCGAGCTCGGGTGCGCCTTCGTGCACCGCACCTCCGAGTTCAGCGATTCGCGCCACGCACTCGTCATCGACGCCGAACTCGCGCATCAACTGCTCTACGGTCTCGCCCGCCAGGGCCTCGTTGCGCAGGTTCTCGCCGTAGGGCTGCATCGCGCCCCAGACTAAAGGAAGAACTCGGAGGGATCGAAGCTGACGGTGCTGGGCTCGAGCGTACGCCGGATGCGGTAAGGCTCCTCCGGAGTGGCCATCGGCTCCTTCATCAAGTCAAGGATCAGCTGCGGCCGCTTCGGCTGCCCCTGCGCATCGAGCACCACCATGACGCGCGGCTTGAGTCGCCGCACCAGGTTTTGCGCAATCACGATGCCGGTCTCCCCGGTGTTCAGCTCGACCACGCTGCCGACCGGAAATATGCCGATGCACTGAATGAATTGCTCGACCAGCGCCTCATGAAACAGCGTACCGCGACCCTTGTGCAACACGCCGAGCGCGTTCGACGGAGACATCTCGTGGGCATAGGGCCGGCTCTTGGTGAGCGCGTCGAAAGTGTCCGCAATCGCCGCGATCGACCCGTAAAGCGGAATCTCGACGCCCTTGAGCCGTCTCGGGTAACCGCTGCCATTGTGCCGCTCATGGTGCAACGCGGCCAGCGCGGGCAGTTCGGGCGGCAGATCCGGGGTTTCTCGCAACTGCTCGACCGTATGCGTGACATGCGTTTTGGCAAGCTCGAACTCTTCGCGTGTAAGCGGCCCCTTCTTGTCGATCAGCGTGTTGGGCAGCTTCACCTTGCCCACGTCCTGAAGCAGCCCGAGCAACCCGAGCAGCTCGATGTCCTCGCGAGGAAGTTGCAGGAAGCGCCCGAACACCACCATGTAGATCGACACGTCGAGGCTGTGCGAAAGCGTGTAAGTGCCCTTGCTGCGAAGGCGCGAGACGAGCAGCAACGCGTCCGGGTTGCGCACGATGCATTCGGTGATATTGGAGACGGCCTCGCGCAGGCGGCGCCCGTCGAGCACCTTGCCCGTCTGCGCCCAGTCGAGCATCTCGTCGATGAACGCCGAGCTTTCGACGTAAATATCGCGTGCGCGGCCAACCTCCGACTCGATCGGCGTAAAGGTCGCTGGATAGATCGTGATGCCCCGCACCGATGGCGCC
>JBFKUL010000172.1:0-6476 GCA_041635755.1 Burkholderiales bacterium
CCCATGCCCTGCCCGTACAACAGCGCAGTGATGCCCAGCATTTCGCGCATGCCGGGCCCGCCTTTGGGCCCCTCGTTGCGGATCACCAGGACCTCTCCAGGCTTATAGCCTTTCTTTCTCACCACATCGGCACAGGCCTCCTCGGACTCGAATACCCGAGCCCGGCCATCGAACACCAGGGACTTCAGTCCCGCGACCTTGATGAGTGCGCCGTCCGGACAAAGGTTGCCCTTCAGAACGACGATACCGCCCGAGGGCAGGATCGGTTCCTTGCGCACCACGTCGCCGTCGGCGCCGGGATGATCGTTCAGCTCGGACTCGAGCGTGGTGCCGAATAACGTCAGGCAATCGCCGTGCAACGCGCCGCGCCTGAGCAGTTCCTTGAGCACCGCATACACGCCGCCGATCGCATGCAAATCCTTGGCGAGAAAACGACCACCGGGCTTCATGTCGGCGATGAGCGGCGTGCGCCGGGCGACGCGCGCGAAATCGTCCAGATCGAACCGTATGCCCGCCTCGTGCGCGATCGCCGGGATGTGCAATCCCGCGTTGGTCGACCCGCCGGTAGCGGCAACCGCCGCACAGGCGTTCTCGAGGCTTTTTCGCGTCACCAGCTCGCGCGGCAGCGGACCGCCACTCTTCAAAAGATCCATCACCACGCGCCCTGCTTCGCGCGCCTGTCCCGGTCGCTCCTTGGCCACGGCGGGCATGGTGGCCGAGCCCGGCAGCGCCAGGCCGAGCGTTTCCGAGACCATGGCCATCGTATTGGCGGTGAACTGGCCCGGGCAGGACCCCAGTGTCGGCAGGCAGACGCGTTCCAGTTCGTCGAGCTCGCTCTGCGGCATGTCGCCCGCGAGCACCGCCCCGACCGCCTCGTAAGTGTCGAGCACGGTGACGTCGCGATTGCGCCAGCGCCCCGGAAGCGCCGCGCCGCCGTAGACGAACACCGACGGCAGGTTCAGCCGCGTCATCGCCATCATCATGCCTGGCAACGTCTTGTCGCAACCGGCAAACGTTACCAGTGCGTCGTAAGCATGGCCGCGCGCGACCGCCTCGACGCCATCGGCGATCAGTTCTCGCGACACCAGCGAAAAGCGCATGCCGCCATGACCCATCGACATCGAGTCCGCGACCGAGATCGAAGCAAAGTCGAACGGCACGCCCCCGGCCTCGCGAACGCCGGTACATGCTTCGCGAGCCAGCGCGCCAAGCAGCGCGTTACACGGCGTGACGCGGCCGTCGGTCGATGCCACGCCGACGAAAGGCCTGCCGATCTCGGCGTCCGAAAGCCCCAGCCCGCGGAGAAACGCGCGGTGTGGCGCTCGATCGAGGCCCTCCACCGTGATGCGAGAAGGCCAGATGGGAATCGTCTTTCGTTTCGACATGTCTTCAGTCCAAGTGTGCCAGGTAATCGGCGACGATCGCGTCGATATTCTCGTCGTGGCGAAAGCCGAGCGCGGCGGCGCGGCGCGACCGCGTAGCCCGCGGCACGCTGTCGATGATCGCCTGAATGGTCGCGTCCGGCGCGAAGCGGACCTGGCCGAGCGGGCGCTTGCCGCCGGCGCGGTAGGCCGCCTCCAGCATTTCCCGAGCCTCGACCGCAATGCCGGTAAGCAGCACCGTTCGGTCGTGTCCAAGTGAATCCCGCGGCAGCTCGGCCGCGTGCACCAGCGCATCGATCACGCGCCCAAGCGAGAGGCACGCCATGCGAGTCTGCGGACGCACCGGGCAGGTGTAATGGCGACCCGCAAGCGGCTCGCGCACCAGCGCGCTCGCCCATCCCGACACCGCAGTATTCGCCGTGCCTGGGCGCACCATGACGGTTGGCAACCGGAGCGTGCGGCCGTCGATGAAGCCGCGGCGCGTGTAATCGTTGATCAGGATCTCGCAGACCAGTTTCTGCGCGCCATAGGAAATGCGCGGTAGGGCCGGCGTATCGTCGGTGACCGGATCGGGCAGCGTGCCGCCGTAGACCGCGATGGACGAGGCGAACACGAACACCGGGCAGTGTCCCGCGATGCGGCTCGACTCGAGCAGGTCGCGGCTTGCGTCGAGGTTGACCTTGTTGCCGAGCTCGAAGTTCTGCTCGGCGCCTCCCGAAACGAGCGATGCGAGATGAAACACGACGTCCACGTCCTTATCGACAAGCGAGCGGGCAAATCGCGGATACGCAATGTTGCCGACGTGCGCCACGACTTTCGACGATGAAGCCTGCGGCTTCTGTTGGTCGACCGCAAGCACTGCGCTTACGTCGTCGTGCTGCGAAAGCCGGCGGACCAGAGCGCTGCCGATGAAGCCGGCCGCGCCCGTGACGAGAACCTTCATCCTCCTCCTCTGCGCCCCGATGCCTTCCCGAGCGGACCGATCTGCGGAACCGGCAAGCGTGCCACCAAAAAGTTTGAATTATCTCCCGTGAGCTGGCTCCGGCGCATTCCGCGATCGCAGGCCGACGAGCGGCAGCGGAACTCCGCTCGCCGAGACTGGACCCGTGCCGATTCTCTGTGCTACAAGCCGCACCATGCGGACCGCGAGGTTCGACAAGGATCCCCATGACGCGCAAGCTTCAGCCGTTCGTGCCCAAACCGGAGCAGATGGCGCTTTGGCCCGAGGTCTCGGGCAACGCCATCAATGGTCTGGGCGAAGCAGCACGTCGCCGCGCCAGCCCGATCTATTGGCATCATCCGGACGCGACACCGCACGGCCCGCTGCAGCGCTGGTTCTACGCGCAGAACCCCAACGATTTCGTGGCCCAGGCAAGAGCCTACCGCCAGAAGATCATCGACATGCCGCTCTCCGCGCTCGCTGCTCAGCGCATCGAGATGAGCGCCGAGCAATGGACGAAAAATGTCAAGGAAGTCGCCATCGCGAATGGCGCCGATATCGTCGGGCTCACGCGTATGCGCCAGGATTGGGTGTTCGAGGGCCACGAAGTAAAGCAAGGCTGGATCGTCGTGCTCGGCGTGGCGCATGACTACGAGCAGATCCGGACAGCACCACGTGCACAGGCGGCAGCCGAAGTCGTGCGCCAGTATGCGCGCGGCAACCAGGCCGCCAAAGGTCTTGCATCCTGGATTCGGGAACGCGGGCACGACGCCTTGCCGCACGGCGGCCCGATGGCAGGCCCGATCGTACTGATTCCAGCGGCGATCGAATGCGGCTTCGGCGAGCTTGGCAAGCACGGCTCGATCATTCACCGTCGGCTCGGCGCGAGCTTTCGCCTTGCTTCGGTACTCACCGACATCCCGCTCGTCGCCGATGCGCCTGACGTGTTCGGCGGAGACGAGTTCTGCCTGAATTGCAGGGTATGCAGCGACGCCTGTCCACCGGATGCCATTTTCGAGAACAAGCAGCTCGTTCGAGGGGAGGCGAAGTGGTACGTCGACTTCGACAAATGCCTGCCTTACTTCAACGAGCACATGGGCTGCGCGATCTGTGTTGCGGTGTGCCCGTGGAGCAGGCCCGGGGTCGCCGAAAACCTGGTGGCCAAGATGGCGCGCCGGCGCGCCAACGGGCCCGCTTGAACCGCGGCGCGTGCTCGATCACCCTTTTGCGCGCCCACTTGCCAACTTCTGCCGCGCATCGCATTATTCGCCCGGTCGAACTCCCACTGGGTCGGTCCGGGCATAGTCCCGGCGCCAGTCACTGGTCATTCCCATGGATGGTTTGATGCCGGGCGCATTTTCGCGCGCGGCAATGCAGGACGCGGAGGACATCAATGCCAACAGGCACCGTCAAGTTCTTTAACACCACCAAGGGCTTCGGCTTCATTCAGCCCGACGACGGCTCGAAGGACGTCTTTGTGCACATCTCGGCCGTGGAGCGCTCCGGTCTTGGAACGCTCAGCGAGAAGCAAAAGGTTTCGTTCGATCTGGAAAAAGGACGCGACGGCCGCGTTTCCGCGGTAAATCTGAAGGCAGTCTGACGATCCGGCATCGGGGCGAGGCGCCCTTGGCGGCGCGCGTGCGGGCCGCGCGAAGGGCGCGAGCGCGCTGACCTTTCAAACAGGAATCCCTAGGTGGCGAAGGAAGAATCGATCGAAATGGAAGGGGTGGTGAGCGAGGTGCTCCCCGACACCAAATTCCGCGTCACGCTGGACAACGGCGTGGACGTCACCGCTTATGTCTCCGGCAAGATGCGCAAGCACCGCATCCGTATCCTTGCCGGCGACAAGGTTACGGTGGAAATGACCCCGTACGACCTGACCCGAGCGCGCATCAGCTTCCGTCACAAGGACGAGCGCGCGCCCATGTCGACGCAGCGGCGGCGCCCGCCGCAACATCGCCGGCGCTGAAGCCGGCGCTCCGCCACCTCTTGCCGGTACGAAACAAGGGCACCTTGCCGCGCCGGTAGCTCGTCGGTCGAGGGTTCAGGTCTGCCTCATGACGCGGGCTGAGCGTACGGCGTGGGTCATTCGACGATCGCAAAGGCGTTGACCGCCGCCCCCGTCATGCCGCGAAGTCGCGGCGGATTGAGTACCAGGGCGAACTCGTACTTCTTGCGCGCCGCCAACGCTTGCGACAGCTCTTCCAGATTCATGTTCTCCACGATGTAGATGCCGTGGTTCGCGATCAAAATGCGGTGGCACGGAAAATTCGTTCCCTTCTCGGGAAACACGTCGTAAGTCAGCTGGTCGGCACCGGAAAGAAAGATCTTCTTCGCGGCGAGCCAGTTCGCTGCGCCTTCGCCTGGACCGGGACGCAGGCCCATGTACTTCGCCTTGTCGCCCCAATGCTTGCCGAACCCGGTGCGGATCAGCACCGAATCGCCGGCACGAATTTCGACCCCCTGCGCCTTTGCGGTGGCCTCAAGATCGGCAGCAGTGATCTCGTAACCCGGCGCGAGAATCTCCACGCCTTTGTAGCGGGCTACGTCGAGCAGTACCCCACGGTTGACGTAGCGCTCCTTCGGATAGCTTTCGATGCCAAGCGCCAGCAATCCGTTCGGTGCTTCGTTTTCCTCTGCCAAGAGGCCGCCAAACAGCTTGCCAGCGTGGCTGATGTGCCCGAGCGCGTCGATGGTCGGCGCGCCATGCTGCCCGCTGAAGAACATCATGTCTGCCGCAAAGGCAATCTCCGGAATCCAGCCTTTGGTCTGCTTGTGCGTGTTCACGAGCGACGCGGCAAAGGGTGGATTGAACGGCAGCAGGGGCGAACGGGCGTCCCAGATGAAGTTCAGATCAACCACCTTGGCCGATTGCAGAGTGCGCAAAAGATCGGCCTGTGCGAGCACGGCGGGCGCGCCCGTGAGGACCGCCGCAGCCAACGCCACGCGCGCAACGATTCCGACAATTCGCTGAATGCTCATGATCCCCTCCCTCTCTGCACAGTTGAACCCAAACCTCCTCCTATTGCACCACTGCACGATGCGGACAATCAAGGGGAATTAAGGGTGCCGAGATGCAGGAACCCCCTGCGCACTGCGTAGGTCCGCTAATGCGGCGCGCCCGGACCCATTCAAACCTCCGGCCCTCTTCTTTGTTGGCGCTGCAGTAACATCCGCTTACGATCGAGCGTGGACATTCAGGAAGCTAAAAGCACCCCGCCGAGATGGCGTCTGTTCAAGCGCTCCCGAGCAGGACAAGGCTGTTGCGGGTCAAGGCTCGCGCAGGTCGATCTCACCGCGCGACTCGAAGTTTCCGCCGCCCAGCCCGAGGCCGCCCAGCCGGCCGCGTAACGCGTAGGTCACCGGCGCCATCGTCTTGCCTTCGCGCGCGCCGCCGAGCAAGCTGATCGCCTGGCGCGCGATACTCAACCCCGAGGCCGTGACCGGCAACATCACCACCACCTCGCCGAAGCGCGGCACCACGCCCGTCAACGGCGCACCGCCGCTCGCTAGCGGTTGCCCGCGCAGATCGACCTCAGCCCAGACACCGTCGTAGCGCAAATCAGCATCGCCCGGATTCTGCACCCGTAACTTGAGCATAAAGCGCAACTCAAGACCCTCCCCAGGCAGGCTTTCGATACCCGCAAGATTGACCCGCGGTGCCGATTGGCTGGTCAAGCCCGCGCAGCCTGAGAGCAGCGCCACCATTGCCAGCAGCGCGGCGCGATGTGCAACAAGACGGCATCGTGAGGTCATGGCGGCTCCGACAATGACTTGCTCGAATTCATGAGCAACGGGCAGTTTGAGCACGCAGCGGAAGGCATGAATACGTCACGGACTCTCGATCGAGCCGGGCTCGGGTCGAGAAACCACTTCCTGCTCGAGACGTTCGACAACGAATAGCACGTTGACCGCCTGCCCGCAATCTCTCGCCACCCTCGACCTGTGGGCCATTGAATCGCCATTCGGGGTCCCATCTGTCGCACACACGATAACGATAGGCTGCACCCGGCCGAATACGGACCTTCGCATCGCCAGTGGGTCATGAAGCAACGAAGCCCCCGCGGATTGCGAAGGCTCAGAGGTGTGGCGCGCCCGGAGGGATTCGAACCCCCTACCCCTTGGTTCGTAGCCAAGTACTCTATCCAGATGAG
>JBFKUL010000173.1:0-6472 GCA_041635755.1 Burkholderiales bacterium
ACGAACCGACCACATCACGCAATTCCGCGCGGTTCGGGGTCACCAAGCTTGCGCCCTTGTACCGGGAGTAATCGTCGCCTTTAGGGTCGACCAGAACACGCTTGCCGGCGGAGCGTGCCCGCTCAATCATCTGGGCGATATGCGTCAACCCGCCCTTGCCATAGTCCGACAGGATGACCGCATCACATTGCGGCAGCGCCTGGCCAAACTCCGACAGCTTGGTCGCCAGCACCTCGCGCGAAGGCGGCGTCTCGAAATCGATGCGCAGGAGCTGCTGTTGCCGGCCGATGACGCGCAGCTTCACGGTGGTGCGAATCGACGCATCCCGATGCAAGCTCACCTTGATCGGCTCTGCCTCGACCAAGTGCAGCAGCCGTGCGCCCGCCTCGTCGTCGCCGACCACCGAAATAAGCTGCGTCTGTGCTCCCAAGGCCGCGCAATTGCGCGCGACGTTCGCCGCGCCTCCGGGGCGCGTCTCCTCGCGCTCCACCAGCACGACCGGCACCGGCGCCTCCGGCGAAATACGCGAAACATCCCCGAACCAGTAGCGATCGAGCATGACGTCGCCGATCACCAGCACGCGGGCATTGCGGGGGTCAGTCGTTTTCACGAGACGCGTCCGATCGGAAAGTACTCGATCCCGCGCTCCCGCAGCACTCCAGGTTCATACAGGTTTCGTCCGTCAAAGATCGCCGGTGTCTTGAGCATTGCGCGGATGGCGCCGAAATCCGGGCTGCGGAACTCCTGCCATTCGGTAGCGATGGCAAGCGCATCCGCACCGCGCAGCGCTTCAAGCGCGGAGTCAGAAAACTCGACGCGCGGTTCGTCCGCGAATATCTTGGCGGCTTCCTCGCGGGCAGCGGGATCGTAGGCGCAAACGGACGCGCCAGCGGCGAGCAAGTCCGCTATCAGCGTGCGGCTCGGGGCTTCGCGCATGTCATCGGTATTGGGCTTGAAGGCGAGCCCCCATAGCGCGATGCGCCGGCCGGACAAGTTGGCGCCGAAGCGCTTGCGGATCTTCTCGCCCAGCACGTGCTTCTGCGCGTCGTTGACGTCGCTCACGGCGTGCAGCAGCTTCAACGGACGCCCCGCGTCCAGCGCGCTGCGCATCAGCGCTTTGACGTCCTTGGGGAAGCACGAGCCGCCGAAGCCTGCGCCAGGGTAGAGAAACTGAAAGCCGATACGAGGATCGGAACCAATGCCGCGACGCACCTCCTCGATGTCCGCGCCAAGCGGCTCGGCGAGGTTGGCGAGCTCGTTCATGAACGAAATGCGCGTGGCGAGCATGGCGTTTGCCGCGTATTTGGTGAGTTCGGCAGAACGTATGCCCATCACCATGACACGCTCGCGATTGCGCATGAACGGCGCATAGAGCTGCCGCAGAATGCCCGTCGCGCGTTCGTCGTCCGAGCCGATGATGATGCGATCGGGCCGCATGAAGTCCTCGACCGCCGCACCTTCCTTGAGAAACTCGGGGTTCGACACCACGCTGAATTCGATGCGTTTGCCTTTGCGGGCCAGCTCCTCGGCGATAGTCTCGCGGATGCGATCGGCAGTACCGACCGGTACCGTAGATTTGGTGACGATTATCTTGTAGCCATCCATCTCGCGCCCGATCGTGCGCGCTGCAGCCATCACATGCGCCAAATCCGCGGAGCCATCCTCGCCCGGCGGCGTGCCCACGGCCAGGAGCTGCAGCTCGCCGTGGGCGACGCTCGCCGCCACATCGGTGGAGAAGCGCAATCTTGCGGCGGCGCGATTGCGCGCGACGATCGCTTCGAGGCCCGGTTCGAAAATCGGCATGCGGCCCGCATCGAGCGCACGCACCTTCTCGGCGTCCAGGTCGAGGCAGAAGACCTCGTTGCCCATGTCGGCGAGGCAAGCGCCTGTCACAAGACCCACGTAGCCGGTGCCGATGACGGTAACTTTCATGGTGCGAGATCGAACTCCTCGGTGCGCCGCGGCGGATAGGTTTCCCAGCCGCCGCAGGCGGGACAGTGCCAGTGGAACTGGCGCGCCTTGAATCCGCAATTGTCGCAGCGATAGCGCGCCATGCGCCGGGTATGGCTGTGAACCAGGTTGCGCACGAGCTCCAGGTCGCGCCGGCGCTCCGGGGTGGACGCGGCCTCCAGCTGCGCTTCCAACAGCCGATCAAGGCCAAGCAACGTCGGATTGCGGCGCAACTCATCGCGTACCAGCCGATAGGCCACTTCTGCGCCTTTTGACTCGAGCGTGTGCTGGAATACGGTGTCCAAGAGATCGAGCGACGGATACCGTTCCAGGTACGCGCCGAGCAACTCGAGGCCCTGCCCCGCCTTGCCAAGCTCGCGGTAGGCCTCGAACAGCCGCTGCGCCACCAGTGCAAGGTATGCTGGATTCTGCTGCTCGACCTGCTTCCAGCTCTCGATCGCCGCTTCCAGGTTGCCCGCCGAGCGCTCCAGGTCGCCAAGCTGCAGGCTCGCACGTACCGAGCGACGATTGGCCTCGAGCGCGGCTTCCAGGTGCCGTCGCGCCGCATCGCGGCGCGCATGCGTGCTCTCGGTCGACGCCAGCTCGCAAAGGTACTGCGATACGTCCTTGGCGCGCGACTCCCCCGAGTCTTGCGCGAGCCGCTGCGCCATCTCGATTGCACGCGGCCAGTCCTTCTCCTGTTCGTAGATTTCCAGCAGGAAGCGGCGCGCTTCAACCCCGTGCGGCCCGTCCGAGAGCTTGCGGAAGGCTTCCTCGGCGCGGTCGAGGATGCCCGCCTTGAGGTAGTCCTGGCCGAGCTCGTAGAGCGCGGCCAGTTTCTGCTCCTGGCCGAGGCCGGCGCGCTCGAGCAGGTTCTGGTGCATGCGAATGGCGCGGTCGTACTCGCCGCGCCGGCGAAACAAACTGCCGAGCGCGAAATGCAGATCGATGGTTTCCGGATCGACCTTGACGACCTCGATGAAGGCCTCGATCGCCTTGTCGGGCTGCTCGTTGAGCAGGAAATTCAAGCCACGGAAGTACGAGCGCGGCAGCGCGCGCGATTCAGTCAGCAGCTGCTTGATGTCGATGCGCGCTGCGATCCAGCCGAGGCCAAAGAACAGAGGAAACCCCAGCAACCACCAGTACTCGAACTCCATGTCCGCTCACCCATCGACCGCCGGGGGATACCTCGCCCCCTCCCGGTCGCCGTCGGCACCCGATGCACCGTGCTGGCGAAGCTCCCGGCGCAGGCGTCCGATTTCACGACGCTGGCGCAGCATGGTCCCCACAGTGGCCGTCAGGCCCAGCACGGCGCCCAGGGCGAGAAATGCGAGCAGGACGACGACCAGCGGCGCCTCCCACAGAAAATCGAAATAGAAGCGGAGCTTGACGGGCTCGACGTTCTTCGCCGCGAACGCCGCGACGAACGCAAAAATCAACAATCGGACCGTCCAGGTGACGATGCGCATGCTCGGTTCCAGGTGCGACCGCCGGAACGCGGCTCAAGGCCGCCGCTCGCGCTCCGGCATGCCTTATTGCGGTGTGTGCGACGCTTGCGAGGACTGTAACCCCGACTGCGCGTCCGTCTCAGGCGAATCGACGCGCTCGCGCAACTCTTTCCCGGCCTTGAAGTGGGGCACGTACTTTTCCGGCACATGCACCCGCTCTCCGGATTTGGGATTGCGTCCTACCCTTGGCGGGCGGTAGTTCAGGCCGAAGCTGCCGAATCCGCGGATCTCGATACGGTTTCCGGACAGCAAGGCCTGGGTCATCGCATCGAGGATCATCTTGACGGCGTACTCCGCGTCCTTGGCTACCAGCTGCGGGTAGCGCTGAGCGAGGCGCGCAATCAATTCCGACTTGGTCATGGCGGAGCTCTCTCCCCTTCGTTTTCTCGGTGGCCGCCGGATCGCGGCAGCCTGCCGTTTATTGCTGACCGCCCTTGTCGAGTTTCGCGCGCAGCAGTGCGCCCAAGTTCGTGCTGCCCGCCGCACTTGCCGCCTGCTCGGTACGCAGCTGCTTCATGGAGTCGCCTTCCTCGGACATTTCCCGGGCCTTGACCGAAAGGTTGATCGAGCGATTCTTGCGGTCCACATTGATCACCATCGCCTGCACCTTGTCGCCCTCCTTGAGGAGCGCTCGAAGATCCTCGACGCGGTCGCGCGCGAATTCCGAAGCCCGCAGATAACCCTCGACATCGCCGCCAAGCGCAATCACCGCGCCTTTCGCGTCGACCGACTTTACTGTGCCCTCAACGACGCTGTTCTTGTCATGACCTGCGATGAAGTTCGTGAATGGATCGCCCTCAAGCTGCTTGATGCCGAGTGAGATGCGCTCGCGCTCGACGTCAATCGACAGCACCACCGTCTCCAGGTCCTCGCCTTTCTTGAATTTCTGCACCGCCTGCTCGCCGGCTTCGCTCCAGGACAGGTCCGAAAGGTGCACCAGGCCGTCGATTCCTCCGGGCAACCCCACGAACACGCCGAAGTCCGTGATCGACTTGATCTGGCCCTTGACGCGGTCGCCTTTCTTGAACTCGCGCGCGAAGTCATCCCACGGATTCGGCATGCACTGCTTCATGCCGAGCGAAATCCGGCGGCGCTCCTCGTCGATCTCGAGGATCATCACCTCGACCTCGTCGCCGACCTGGACGACCTTGGACGGATGCACATTCTTGTTGGTCCAGTCCATCTCGGATACGTGCACCAGGCCTTCGATGCCGGACTCGACCTCCACGAATGCGCCGTAGTCGGTCAGATTGGTCACTTTGCCGAACAGCCGCGTGCCCTGCGGATAGCGTCGCGAGATGCCTACCCATGGATCCTCGCCGAGCTGCTTGAGCCCAAGCGACACGCGGTTCTTCTCGGCGTCGAACTTGAGCACCTTGGCGGTCAACTCGTCTCCGACGTTGACCACTTCAGAGGGATGCTTGACGCGACGCCATGCCAGGTCCGTGATGTGCAGCAGCCCGTCGATTCCGCCGAGATCGACGAACGCGCCGTAGTCGGTGATGTTCTTGACGATTCCTTTTACGACCGCGCCTTCGGACAATGTCGAGAGCAGCGCTTCACGCTCGGCGCCCGCCGTCTCCTCGAGCACCGCGCGCCGGGAGACTACGACGTTATTGCGCTTGCGATCGAGCTTGATGACTTTGAACTCCATCTCCTTGCCTTCGTAAGGCGAGGTGTCCTTGACCGGGCGCAGGTCGACAAGCGAGCCCGGCAGGAATGCACGGATGCCGTTGGTCATGACGGTCAGCCCGCCCTTGACCTTGCCCGTGATCACACCGGTGATCTTGTCGCCGTTTTCGAGGGACTTCTCCAGGTCCAGCCATGCCGCCAGGCGTTTCGCCTTCTCGCGTGACAGCCGCGTTTCGCCGTAGCCGTCCTCCAACGCCTCGATGGAGACCGATACGAAGTCGCCGGTCTTGACCTCGACCTCGCCTGCGTCGTTCTTGAATTCTTCGGTTGCAATAAGACTTTCTGACTTCAACCCCGCGTTGACCACAACGTAGTTCGGATCGACACGCACCACTTCGGCGGTGATGACTTCGCCGACGCGCATTTCCTTGCGCGTCAGGCTTTCTTCGAACAGTGCTGCGAAGGATTCGTTGGCGGAGGGTTTTGCGGTTGCGGGGGAAATGCTTGCCATGAAAGGAGGTGACCTCTTCGGCCGCCGTTCCCTGCGGAAGCGGCGGGTCAAGTTAACAATACGGGCGCGCCCTTCGGCTGGCCCACCATTCGGATCGAGACGCCTGCGCGCTCGTGCCGGATCTATTCGCGAAGCGCGGATTCCCTTTTCGAATCAAATGCTCTCGCGAACCACTCCCTCCCGCCACCAACCGACGATCAAATTCACCACACCGTCGATCGACAACTCCGAGGAATCGAGTTGCACTGCGTCAGACGCCGCAACGAGCGGAGATGCCGCCCGGTTCGCGTCGCGCGCGTCGCGCTCCTCGAGGTCACGGGAAAGGGTTGACATGCTAGCAGGGATTCCTTTTTCTTTCAACTGCTTATACCTGCGCTCGGCTCGCACGGCGAGACTTGCGGTCAGAAACACCTTGAGCGGAGCGTCGGGAAATACCACCGTGCCCATGTCCCGTCCATCTGCGACCAGGCCTGGCGGTTCGCGGAAGGCGTGCTGACGGGCGAGCAGCGCGTCGCGTACACGCGGCAGACGCGCCACCTCGGACGCGCGACGGCCGCATGCCTCCCCCCGGAGCTCTTCAGTAACGTCTTGATCTTCATAAAAAATCTTGTCATCCGAGAAGCGCGCAGAAAGGCCTCTGGCGAGCTCGGCAAGGCCTGTCTCGTCACTCGCCGAGACGCCCTGACGCAACGAGGCGAGTGCGACCAACCGGTACAGTGCGCCGCTTTCCAGGTAATGGAATCCCAAGGCTTCG
This sequence comes from Burkholderiales bacterium, assembly GCA_041635755.1. Taxonomy (GTDB): domain Bacteria; phylum Pseudomonadota; class Gammaproteobacteria; order Burkholderiales; family SG8-39; genus JBFKUL01. The sequence goes on from JBFKUL010000173.1 coordinate 6,356, forward strand.
GCCACACGCTTGGCCACCGTACCCTTGCCCGAGGCGGAGGGCCCGTCAATGGCGATGACCGGGACGCTCAAGCGCCCGGCTCCGTCTCACTGATCGCGGACAAATCCGCGAAATAAC
>JBFKUL010000174.1:0-6461 GCA_041635755.1 Burkholderiales bacterium
ACGCGATCGCGTGCGCCAGCACGATGCCGGGATTGCGCAGCAGCCCGCCCCAGTTTCCCGAGTGATGGCCGCCGGCGCGCAGATCGAGCGAGATGTCGAAGTTGAACGCGCCGCGCGTGCCTAGATAGATCGTCGGCCGTCCTGGCTGCAGGCGCGGCCCGTCGGACGCGATCAGCACGTCGGCCGCCAGAAGCGACCTGTGCTGCGCGCAGAATTCATTCAATCCAGGCGAGCCCACCTCCTCGCCCGTCTCGATCAGCACCTTGAGGTTGAAGCCGAGGCGCCCTTTCGCGGCGAGTACCGTTTCGAGCGCAGCAAGGTTGATGGTGTGCTGGCCCTTGTTGTCAGCAGTGCCTCGGCCGTAAAAGCGCTCGCCCTCGCGCTTGAGCGACCAGGGATCAAGGCCTTCGCGCCACTGGGCCTCCTGGCCGCGGATCACGTCGCCGTGGCCGTAGGTCAGCACCGTGGGCAGTGCCGGATCCTCGATCCGCTCGCCAACGAGGAACGGGCCGTATTGCCGCACCGGGTTGGGCAAGATGGTGCAGCGAAAGCCGCGGCGCTCGAGGCTCGGGCGCATCTCGGCCTCGAGGTACGCGACGAGCGCCCCGGCGCGCTCGGGATTCTGGCTCTCGGTCGGGATGGCGACGCGGCGCGCGAGGTCGGCGGCGAAGCCGCCGCTGTCGAAGTAGCGCTCGATCGCAGCGATCGATTCTGCTCTGCTCATGGCGAATCCGGGAAACGGGCAGCGCCGCGGCGCGCGCTGGCCTGCAAGCCGGCGCTGGCGCGTACGGCGCGTTGCAATCTACCATAGCGCGAAGGGGAGGAACCGATGAACGCCACGGTGGAAGTGCCGGCATGGCTGTTCGTGCTCGCCGCGGGGCTCGCCGTGTGGGCGCTCTACGAACACCTCGTCGTTCCCGCCCTGCACTGGTTCGTCTCCAGCCGGGCCAATCGCGTGATCGACGAACTCGGCGCGCGCCTGCGCATCGACATCCGCCCGTTCCAGCGCACCCGCCGCCAGGCGCTGATCCATCGCCTGCTCACCGATCCGAAGCTGCAGCAGGCCGCCGAGCAGTGGGCGAAGGACAACCACCTGCCGGTGCTCGTGGGGCTGCAGGCGGTCGAGCGCTACGCGCGCGAGATCGTGCCGGCGTTCAACGCTTACCTTTACTTCCGGATCGGCTACTGGCTCGGTCGCAAGGTGTCGCAAGCGCTGTACCGCGTGCGCATCGGCTACGTCGACGCCGAGGGCCTCGCGAAGATCGAGCCGACCGCGACGGTCGTGTTCGTCATGAACCACCGCTCGAACATGGACTACGTGCTGGCCGGCTATCTCGCGGCCGACCAGGCCGCGCTCTCCTATGCGGTTGGGGAATGGGCCAAGTTCTGGCCGTTGTCCGCCCTGATCCGGGCGATGGGGGCCTACTTCGTGCGGCGCAACTCGCGCGACCCGCTCTACCGGCGTGTGCTCGAATGCTACATCGCCATGGCCACCGAAGCGGGCGTGCCGCAGGCGGTGTTTCCTGAGGGTGGACTGACGCGTGACGGGCTGATGCGCGAGCCACGCCTGGGCGTGCTCGATTACATGCTGCGCGGCTTCAGGATCAACGGTGAGCGGGATCTCGTTTTCGTGCCGCTCGGCCTAAACTACGACCGGGTGCTCGAAGACCGTACGCTGCTGCTCGCCGCAAAGCCCGACGCAGCGCGCGCCGGCATGCTCAAGGCGATCTGGCACACGTTGCGTTTTCTGGGCCGCAATCTGCGCCTGCTGTTCAAGAGCGAATGGCACCGTTTCGGCTACGCCTGTGTCAACTTCGGCGCCCCCGTGTCGATGCGCGCCTACTGCGCCAGCCGCGGCGTCGAGTTCGAGAAACTTTCGGGCGACGCGCGCAAGGTCGAGATGGCGGCGCTCGGCGAGCACCTGATGAAAGCCGTCGGCGCCGTGGTGCCGGTGGTGCCGGTGTCGCTCATCGCTACGGTGTTCGTGCGCGAGCCGCAGCGCGCATACAGCGCGCTCGAGCTCAAGGCGCAGGCCGAGGCGCTGCTCGAGCAGCTCGATGCAGGCGAGGCGCACGTCTACGTCCCGCGCAAGGATCTCGATTACGCGCTGACGGTGGGGCTTCGAATGCTCACCCTGCGCCGACTGGTGGAGGAGCAGGACGGCCTGTATCGGGCGCGCCAGAACGAGCTTGCGTTGCTTGCCTACTACGCCAATTCGATCAATCACCTGCTCCAGCCGGCAGGCTGACCGATATTGACGCCGCCAGGCGTCAACAATCTCACGAACGCCATCCGATTGCCCGGCGCGTCCGGGCGCGCTCGCGTACGCTTTGCGCAAGGTAACTTTTCGGGCGAAAAAGAATCATGGAAATGACCGTAGTGATCGTCGACGACACCCCCGAGAACATCTCGCTGCTCGAGCGCCTGGTGCGCCGCGCCGGCGATCACAAGGTGCGGGGCTTCACCGATCCGGCGGAGGCGCTGAAATGGTGCGAGGTGGCCGAGCCCGATCTGGTGTTCGTCGACTACATCATGCCGACCATCGACGGGGTAGAGTTTCTGCGCAGCTTCCGCGCCGCAGCCGGCCACGACGACGTCCCGGTGGTGATGATCACCGCGAGCGAAGAAGCCGAAGTACGCCGCGCCGCGCTCGATGCTGGCGCCACCGAGTTCCTCACCCGTCCAGTGCAGCCCACCGAGCTGGTCGCGCGCACGCGCAACATGCTGCGTATGCGAGAGGCGACCCGCAAGCTCGCCGATCAGGCCGACTGGCTCCAGCGCGAGGTGCGCAACGCCACCGCCGAGGTCCAGCGCCGCACGCAGGAGATGCTGTTCAGCCTGGGCCGCGCGGCCGAGTTCCGCGACCCCGAGACCGGTGCGCACATCCAGCGCATGGCGCACTACTCGCGGCTGATTGCCGAGCGGCTCGGCCTTTCGGCCGAGATGCGCGAGACGGTGCTGCAGGCCGCGCCGATGCACGACATCGGCAAGCTCGGCATCCCGGACGAGATCCTGCTCAAGCCCGGCAAGCTCACCCCGGAAGAGTTCGAGGTGATGAAGCGCCACCCGCTGCACGGCTACGAGATGCTGCGTCACAGCGAGGTGCCGGTCATCCAGGCCGGCGCGACCATCGCGCTCTCGCACCACGAGAAGTGGGACGGCAGCGGCTATCCGAACGGGCACGCCGGCACGGCGATCCCGCTGCTCGGGCGTATCGTAGCCGTGGCCGACGTCTTCGACGCCCTCACGTCGGTGCGCCCCTACAAGCCCGCCTGGGAGCTCGATCGCGCCGCGACGCTCTTGCGCGAGCAATCGGGCAAGCACTTCGACCCGGCCTGCGTGCAGGCCTTCTTCTCCGCGTGGCCGCAGGTGCTCGAGATCCGCGAGACCCACCGCGACCCGGTGGACACCACCGAGCGGCTGACCAAGGCTGGTCTCGCGCGCCAGCTCGGCGCGGTCACGCCGCTGCGCTAGGCACGCAGCATCCGAAGCAGTGTTCTCACGATCCGATCATACGGAAAAGAAGTCGGCGGACCGTTAGGGAGGGAGAGCACCGGTCCGCCGTCACGTCACGCCCGTTCATCAAGCGTGCGTGATCCCGTTGCTGTGCTAGCGCCAGCCGCGACGAGCGCCGGCATGTCCGCCACCGTAGTGCCGCGGCGCGGGACGATGGCCGAAATGGCGGCCGTGGCCATAGTGTCCGAAGTGCCGCGGCGCCGGCCGGTGATGGAAGCGGTGATGGCGTCCGTAGCCGTAGTGTCCGAAGTGGCGCGGGCCCGGCCGGTGTCCGAAGCGGTGGCCGTAGTGGCGCGGCAGCCCGTAGGGCGAGATGTAGGGCCGAGCATGACCCCAATGACGCGAGTAATGCCCGCCGCGCCCGTGCACGCGCTGCGCGTCGTGGCGCTGGCGGTAGATGTTGCGGCTCGCGTGATCGAGCTGGTGGTTGAGCATGGCACGCTCGCGCGGCCCGACGAATCCGTCGGCGGCGAAGCGCCGTTCGGTGCGCCGGATGTCGCGCTGCTGGCCGATCAGCCGTGCGGCTTCGCGGCGCGTGAGATCGCCCGAGGCGACGCCCTGCTGGATGCGATCGCGCTGGTTGGCCTGGCGGTGGTCGATACGCGACTCGGCCTGGGTCTGCACCGCAGTGCCGGCAAGCAAGGTCGCGACCGCGAACGGAACGAAGGTTTTTCTCATGGTCGTCTCCTCTTGTGGGTTCAGGGGGCCGCGCGGCTTTCGCCTCGCGACCGTGAACCCAGTCTCGACCTTGAGCCGGCCTTCGTCTGTCCTATTGTGTTATCCGATTGTTTCGCCGCCGGAGAGGTTGTAACGGACTGTTTCGCGCTGGCGGGAATCAGGCACACGGCCCGCCGCTTAGAACTTGGGAATGCCGTCCTCCACCTTGAAGAAGAAGATGACCGGTTGCGCGACAAACGTCGCCATGATGTCGTCCGGCTTCTTGCGGTTGCGCTGGAAACGATAGCAGCTGACCCCCGCGCTCGTCGTGATACAGACCTGGTCGTCGCCCTTGGTGGCCCAAGTCTGCGAAATCGGCGTCCGCGTTTCGTTGGAAACGTAGAGGCTTTTGCCGTCGTCGCGATAGTGACCGACATAATCTCTGCCGCGATGGGTCTTGTTCGAGTACAGGGCGCGAAGCTCTTTCTCGCCCTTGACCTCGACCCAGTCCGCCGAGCTCTGCGCGAGCGCAGTAGTTGATAGCGCATAAGCGAGCGCGCCGGCTGCAAACGCAATGTCTCTTCGTTTCATGGTGATGCTCTCCAGATAAACGGGGCTTGGAATGAGGGTCGGAACCAGTCACAAAAACCGCCCCGACCCCACCGTGGACGCGGCTGCCTAGAAGTCAGGCACACCGTCTTCGACCGTAAACTGCGAAATCCATCGGGCCGTTACGTGCTGGGCGACGATGTCGTTCGCGTTGTTCTTATGTCGCTGGAATGCGAAACAGTTTGTGACCTTCGGGTCTGTTATGCATACCTGACTACCCTTCACCACCCACGTGCGCGGGATGCGTTGACCGCCCCATATCAGAAGCCCGCTCCCGTCAGCTCGGTAGTAACCGACAAAAGGACTGCCATCACCCGCCTTCCCCCTGAACGTCTTGTTCGAGTACAACGCACGCAACTCCTTGGGGTCCGTGACGTCGACCCAGTCCGCCGAGCTCTGCGCGAGCGCAGATGCTGATAGCGCATAAACCAGCGCGCCGGCCGCAAGCGCAATGCCTCTTCGTTTCATGGTAGTGCCCTCCCCATCGAACTCCTGCACGATCAATCGCTCAGCCGGCGCCCGAGTTATCGGGCAACCGGCCCAGCAACCTCGAAAACTGCTTCATTTCTTCAGTGCGTAGGTGCCCGTCGCCCGCCAGCAGCTGCCCGAGACCGAGGCCGAAACCCGGGCGTAGGCGCCATCGGGAACGCCGGGTCCACCGCCGGTGATCCCGTCCCACTTGCCGGTGCCGCCGAGATAGCGCCAGTCCCAGCCCTTCGGTGTGCCGCTCGAGACGCCGACCAGCCGGTCCCCGTCCGGGTCGACGAAGGTGCAGCGGTTCTGGAACTCGGCCCCGGTCTTCGAGAAGTGCATCACTCCGCGGCACTCGTAGGTGAACTTCACCGGCGCCATGCCAGGCCGCGCCAGGTCGGAGTTGCCGCGCACAAGGGAGGTAGCGATCGTAAGGTCGCCCGCCTTGTCGATCGGCGTCACCTCGGTAACACCGCAGCCGCGGACATCGTAGGGTGTGTCCTGCGCCAACGCAGGCGCGAAAGCCAACGCGGCGGTCAGTCCGGCCACCGCCGAAACGGATCTTTTCATGACAGCGCTCTCCTTTTCACTGCTTGATGGTTTGAGAAACGAGCTCTTGTTCCTGCGACCCCGGTCCCGCGGGATGCTTCTCGGTGCGCCAGACGGTGCGCCTGACGAACAGGCCGGTATCGGGGCTCCACCACGTCAGGGCTTCCTGTCCCATGTTGTCTTTAGTGCGGACCCTGAACGTGCCGAACGTTCCGGCGGCCACGGTCACCTTCTCGAAGGCTTCCACGTCGAACTGCACCTCAAGCGGAACCGTGCGGTTGGCCGAATGGATGGTGAACTGATGCTTGGTGGCCCACTTGTTGCCGACGCGCATCGGGAAGTCCCAGCCGATCGGCGGGTCCCAGCTGAGGCTCGGCTTGTCCTTGACGAGGAAGGTGACCCACTTGTTGGTGGTTGAATCGATAAGGATCGTCGCGTTCGAGCCTTCGAGAACGGTGACCTTGCGGCCCTGCCAATCGCGAACCCCGGTAACCTTGAAGAAGTTCGTCGCCTTGTCCGAGCCGAAGCTGCCGGAGTTGGTCTGCACGTTGCTCCAGGTTGCTCCGACGGGCAGCAAGGGTGGAGCCTCCGCGCTCGGCTCGAGCAGCGCGCAACCGGCGGCGGCGAAGGCGAGGCTCGCGCTCGCGACCGCCCATCTC
>JBFKUL010000175.1:0-6433 GCA_041635755.1 Burkholderiales bacterium
AGCGCCGCGCCAATGATGCCGGCGTCGTTGCGCAGCCTCGCCGGCACGATCGGCGTGGGCAGCGTCAGCAGATGCAGGAACTTGTCGGTTTTCTTGCTCACGCCGCCGCCGAGGATGAACAGGTCGGGCCAGAAATACGCGTGCATCAGGTGCAGGTAGGCATCGAGACGCCTTGCCCACTTCTTCCAGCCCAGCCCCTCTTCCTCGCGCACGCTCGCGGAGGCCCAGGTCTCGGCGTCGCGCCCGCGCAGCGTGAGATGCCCGAGCTCGGTGTTCGGCACGAGGTGCCCGTTGATGAATAGCGCCGTGCCGATGCCGGTGCCGAGCGTCACCATGATCACCAGCCCGCGGCGCCTGCGCCCGGCGCCGAAGTGCATCTCGGCGTAGCCGGCGGCGTCGGCATCGTTGATCACGCTTACCCGGCATCCGGTCGCGCCAGAAAAGCGCTCGATGGCATCGACGCCGAGCCAGCGCCGGGAGATGTTCGCGGCCGTGCGCAAGCGGCCGTCCTTGACCACCGCAGGCACGGCGCAGCCGATCGGGCCTTTCCATTCGAAGTGTTTCGCTATCTGGCCGACGACGCGCGCGACCGCCTGCGGCGTCGCGGGTTGCGGCGTCTCGATACGGTGGCGCTCCGCCAACAGCTTGCCGCGGCGCGTGTCGACCGGTGCGCCCTTGATGCCCGAGCCGCCGACGTCGATGCCGAGAACCTTGATGTTGCGCCCCCTTCCAGATGCGTTGATGCGCAGCAGCAGGCATGGTAACGCAAGCGCGCGCTTCGGGTCGTGCGTGCAGCGGGCATCCGTCACGCGCGAACCACGCGACAGACGGTAAGCTTGCGGCATCGGCCATGCCGCCTCGAGGAGGTCGCAGTGGAAATCAACGTCAACGGCAAAAGCGTCGACATCGAGGTCGATCCCGCGATGCCGCTGCTGTGGGTGCTGCGCGACATCCTCAACCTCACCGGCACAAAGTTCGGCTGCGGCATTGCCGCGTGCGGCGCCTGCACCGCGCTGATCGACGGCAACGCGGTGCGCACGTGTGTCACGCCGGTGAGCAGCGTGGCCGGCAAGAAAGTGCGCACCATCGAGGATCTCGGCGCCGTCGGCCTGCATGCGCTGCAGCAGGCCTGGATCGACAGGCAGGTGCCGCAGTGCGGCTACTGCCAATCGGGCATGTTGATGGCCGCGGCGGCGCTGCTCGCCGCCAATCCCAGCCCGAGCGACGCACAAATCGATGCCGCCGTCAGCAACATCTGCCGCTGCGGTACCTACCAGCGCGTGCGGGTGGCGATCCGCTCGGTGGCGCGCCTGATCCGGGAAGGGGTGTGAGGCGCCGAGGGTTCCTGCTCGGCGCGCTTGGCGTCGGCGGTGCGCTGATCGTCGGCTGGAGCTTCCTGCCGCCGCGCAGCCGCATCGGCACCCGCGCCACGTTGCCGCCGGATGCGCGGTCGGTGTCGCTGAATGGCTGGGTGCGCATCGGCCGCGACGGCACGGTGATCGTCGCGGTGCCGCGCTCCGAGATGGGGCAGGGCGTCCATACCGCGCTGCCGATGCTGGTCGCGGAGGAACTCGACGTCCCGCTGGGGCGCGTGCGCGTGGAGCAGGCGCCGATCGACGCCATCTTCGGCAACGTGGCGATGCTGGTGACCAGTCTGCCGTTCCATCCGGACTCGAATCGAGGGGCGCTGGTTCGCTCGAGCGAGTGGATGGTCGCCAAGGTCGGGCGCGAGCTCGGGCTGCAGATCACCGGTGGCAGCGCGAGCGTGCGCGACGCCTGGTGGCCGATGCGCGAGGCCGGCGCCGCCGCGCGCGCCATGCTGCTCGAGGCGGCCTCGCGCCACTGGGACGTGCACGTCCGGGAATGCTTGATTGCGGACGGCATCGTGCGCCACATGGACGGTCGCAACGTTTCGTTCGCATCCCTCGTCGAAGCCCTGCGCGACGTGCCGATCCCGACCAATGCGCCGCTCAAGGACTGGAACCAATTCAAGCTCATCGGCCGGAGTGCGCCGCGGCTCGATCTCCTCGAGAAAGTGAAGGGGGCGGCGCGCTTCGGCATCGACGTGCGGCTGCCCGGCATGTTGTACGCGACCGTGCGCACCTGCCCGATTCTCGGCGGTGGCCTCAAGCGCGTCGACCTCGACCCCGTGCTCAAGATGCCGGGCGTGGTGCGCGTCTCGACCCTGACCGCGGCTGCGGGCAGCGCGCCGGGCGTAGCGGTCGTGGCAACAAGCTACTGGCACGCGAAGCAGGCGATCGACCGCCTCGAGATCGAGTGGGATCCGGGGCCTCACGCCAAGCTCTCCTCGTCGCAGCTGATGCGCGAGCTGCGCCACGCGCTTGCCACGCGCAGCGGCATTCCGTTTCACCGCCGCGGCGAGGGTGCGGCCGCGCTCACGCGCGCAGCGCGCATCATCGATGCGGAGTACGAGGTGCCGTACCTGGCGCACGCCACGCTCGAGCCGATGAACTGCACCGCGCAGTTCGTCGATGGGCGCCTGAAAATCTGGGCGCCGACCCAGGTACCGAGCATTCTGCGCGATGTCGCGGCGAGATCGGCCGGCATCGACCCCGCCAAGGTCGATGTCACCGTGACGCTGCTCGGCGGGGGCTTCGGGCGGCGCCTCGAAGTCGATTTCGTGCCGCAGGCGGTGTGGATCGCGCGCGATGTCGCACCCGCGCCGGTGCAGCTTATCTGGTCGCGCGAGGAGGACATGACGCACGACTTCTACCGCCCGGCGGCCGTGGCGCGCCTCACCGCGGGCTTCGACCTCAACAACCGTCCGCTCGTCTGGGTGACGCGCAGCGCGAGCGATGCGATCGTGCCGCAGTACGTCAAGCGCGCCTACCCGGCGCTTGCCGCCGAGTTCCCGGACAAGACCACTGCCGAGGGGCTGTTCGATCAGACCTACGAGTTTCCGCACCGCGACAGCGCGCACGTGGCGCACCCCTCGCCCGTGCCGGTGGGCTTCTGGCGCAGCGTCGGACACTCGCACAACGCGTTCTTCGTCGAGAGCTTCATCGACGAGCTGGCGTATGCCGCGGGGCGCGATCCGTTCGCCTACCGCCGCGAGCTGCTCGCCAAGCATCCGCATTACCGCACTGTGCTCGAGCTCGCCGCGCTCAAGGCGACCTGGGGCCGGGTGCGGCAGGGGCGGGCGCAGGGCATTGCGCTGCACGAGTCGTTCGGCTCGATCGTGGCGCAGGTGGCGGAAGTGTCGCTCGTCAACGGCGGCTTCCGGGTGCACCGCGTGGTGTGCGCGATCGATTGCGGCACCGTGATCAACCCGGATATCGTCGCGCAGCAGATGGAAGGCAGCGTGATCTTCGGACTCACCGCCGCGCTCTACGGTGAGATCACGATCCGCAACGGACGCGTCGAGCAGCGCAACTTTCCGGACTACGAGATGCTGCGCCTGGCGCAGGCGCCGGTGGTCGAGACGCACATTCTGCCGAGCACCGCGCCGCCCGGCGGCGTCGGCGAGCCCGGCGTGCCGCCGGTCGCGCCCGCAGTGGCGAACGCCATCTTCAAGCTCACCGGCAAGCGCCTGCGCTCGCTGCCGCTGCGCCTGAAAGTCTGAGGCGAGAGGCCCGGACTGGGTTCAACGCGCGGGCGGAGCACCCCTTACGTTCATCGGCACCGTGGGCGAGGCCGCTCTGGCTCCGGGCGCTCCGCAATCGCCCCGAAGATCGACTACGAGCTGCATGTCGCCGCCGCGCGCTTCGGGCCCGGTCGTGCGCCCGGTCTCGTCGATCTGCAGCTCGAGTGTGGTCCGGCCCGGTCGCAAAGCGATCATCTGCACGTGCGAGGCCGAGCCGCCCGCGGGTAGTGCGAGCCAGGTGCGTTTCACGTCGCCGTTCGCGCTGTTGCGCCACGTCGTGACGAACAGGTCCGAGGCCGCGGTGCCGTTGTTGCGCACCGTGTGGCGCACCGGGAACAGGCACACGCCGTCCCGGCGGCTGTTCGATTTCGTCGCGTCCAGGCCGAGTGTGCCGCCGAAGCTCGCCGGCTGGCCCGCAAGCTCCAGCCGCGCATCGCTCACCAGATGGTGCGCGGCTTTGCGGGCGACCGACGCGACCGACGGAGCTGGCGTGCCGGGGGCCGTGCGTCCGGCCACGGGTTTGGGGGCCGCGCCCGGCGCCGGCACGGATGGCTCGCCGGCAGCAAGCGCTCCCGGCCCCTGTTGCCCGATCAGGAACGGCATCGAGTAACACGGCGCGTCTGCGCCGTCCTTGTTCGCGTCGCTCGCGCAGGCCGGTGCCTGCAGCGAGGCATTCGCCGAGACCGACGCTTGCCAAAGCTTGACGTCGAAGCAACGCGTGGCGAGCGGGTCGAAGCCGTGCGCGCATTGCGCGGCGGATGGCAGCGCGGCGCGCAGCTGCGCGGCCTTCGCGCTGCCGGCGACGAACTGCGGATCCTGCAACGAAGTGCATGTCACTTCGCTCGCGTAGTGAATCTGCACGCCCTGGGTGGCGCTTTGCACCAGCGCCTTGCACTGATCGTACTTCCACGGGCGCGTGCACTCGACGTTGCGCGGCGTACCGGCCGAGATCTTGCATCGTTTCGCGCCGAGCGAGGCGGCGATGTCCTGTGCAAGCTTGGGAAACGCGGCCGGATCGATGCCGCAGTGGGCGTAGCCGGTGGCGGCGCCGGCAGTCTTGGTCGACGCCATGCACGTCTGCAGACCCGCGACTTCTCCGCAGCTGAAATGAAGCGCTGGTTTATTCGAGGCCGGCTTGACGGTGCAACCGGCCCCGGCAAGCAGCTTGATCGCTTGCGGCAGAACCTGGGTCTTGTACGCGTAGAGGGCATTCCCGAGCTTGGCCTTCGCCTCGTAGCAGATCCATTCCCAGTAGGACTGCGGGCCCGATGTGTAATGCGTGATGTTCGGGTGCTTGCCCGGCAGCGGCGACTTGATCGGGATCGCCTGCGAAAGATCGAAGCGGCACTGCGACCATATCGGGTTGAAGGTCGACGTTGCGAGGAAATCGTTCTGTGGCTCGATCGCGTGGTAATGGTCCAGCGCCAGCTTCTCGACCTTCGGCAGCAGCTTTGACTCGAAGTAGGGTGTTACGGCGCTCTTTGCCGCCTCGACCAGCGCCTTGACCCGGGATTTCAGCTCGGCGTGCATCTGTCCGCACCATTTTTCGGCGGAGTTCTTTGATGCCTTGTGCGAATCGAAGTATCCGACGCAGGCCTTGCCGGTCAGCTGGTAGCCGGCGGCACCGCCCCGCAGCGTCGCGAGCACGTCGGCGTGCAGGAATGGCAGCCAGAACGTCTCGAAGTACTTCTCCGGTGGCATATGCTGCTCCTGGCCGGAAAGCGTCTCGCCGAAGTCGGCGGCCACGTTCCAGACCGTCTCGGCGCCCTTCACGCCCCAGGCGAGCGTCTTGCCGAGCACAGTGCTGCAGGTGGCGAGTGTCGCCTTGCCGACGATCGGCACCTGGCCCATTCCCGAGTACTCCGTGCCGAGCACGCAGGCGAACTGGGCACCGAATTCGGCGAGCGCGACTTCGATCACGTCCCCGACCGAGCCATATTTCGCGGTCGAGACGAGCTTTGCGCCTTGCTGATAGACGCCCTTCGCGATGTTCTCCTCGGAGAGCTGGGTCTCGAACGCGGCGTCGCACAAGCACTGCCAGTTGAGGATCACCGGGCCGGCTACCGGCACCTTGGCAAGCGCGCCCTCGAGCTCGGACTTGCCCTGGTCCATCTGCTGCTTGGCAAGGTTCTTGAGGTAGGACGCATCCGGCAGGAAGCGATCGCCGGTGCGATCGGCGAAGGTGTAGAAGCGCTGCAGCGGGCTGAGCGCCCTGCATTTTGGGTGATCGAAGGACTGCAGGCCTTTGACCGAGACCTGCTGTCCAACCTTGGCCGCCTTCATGCCGATTACGGTGGCAATCAGACTGTAGTCCTGGGCCAAGGTGGTGGTGAAGATCGTCTCCGCACAGGCGGGCCGCTTGACCGAGAACTTGAGCATCTCGATGTCGTTCGGCTCGGCGAGGCCGCTTTTGCCGAGAAGATCGAGCGCCTTGAGGGCGACCTGTTCCGCGCTCAGCGCGTGGGCGGGCGACGCGACAAAGCCGGCGAGTGCCAGTGAAACGGCGAGCGCGCGAAAGGCAAGGCGCGCCCCGGATGGCCGACGCGATTGCGGCGCCGCGTTCACTTCATTTCCTGCTTGCGCGAGAACTTGCCGGACTTCGCCTCGATCAAGATTGCGACCTCGCCGGGCGTGTAGCCGGTGCCGATCATCCAGTAGACGCCGGCCGAGCGCGTTTTCTGGCCCATCATCATCAGGCCCATCGGCGTCGGCAGCTTCGCCTTGAGGCCGTTCGCCTTGGCCGTCTTCATCGCTGCGTCGCTGTCGACGAACTCGCCCACCGGGTCGGTCAGGTGCGGCCCGACCGGGTGCTGGTCGGCGATCTTGCCG
>JBFKUL010000176.1:0-6422 GCA_041635755.1 Burkholderiales bacterium
CAACGTCGTCAAGGCAATGGGCAGCGCGCGGCAGGGCTACCCGGTGGTCAGCCTCGTGCTGGCGCGCGGCGCGCCGGGCGCCTCGGAGGACAGCTCGAAGTTTCTCGAGCGACTAAACCATGAGTTGCGAGCCGTGGTGCACGAAGTGAAGCGCCTGACGCCGAGCATCGTCGAAGTGGTGCTGCGCGCGCCGCTCGCGGCGCGCCGCTTCCATCCCGGGCAGTTCTACCGCATGCAGAACTACGAAGCGCGCGCGCTGCGCGTCTCGAACACCACGCTGGCCATGGAAGGGCTCGCGCTTACCGGCGCCTGGGTGGACAAGGCGAACGGGCTCATCTCGGTGATCGCGCTCGAGATGGGCGGATCGGCGGATCTGCTCGCCTACCTCAAGCCGGGCGAGCCCGTCATCCTCATGGGTCCCACCGGAACGCCGACCGAGATCCCGCAGGACGAAACCGTCGTCTTCGCCGGCGGCGGTCTGGGCAACGCGGTGCTGTTCTCGATCGGCCGGGCGCTGCGCGCCGCGGGCTCGAAGGTGATCTACTTCGCCGGCTACAAGCACATTGCCGACCGCTATCGCGTCGACGACATCGAGGCGTCGGCGGATGTCGTCATCTGGTGCTGCGACGAAGCGCCCGGGTTCGCGCCGAGGCGGCCGCAGGATCGCGCCTTCGTCGGCAACATCGTGCAGGCGATGCACGCCTACGCCTCCGGTGCGCTCGGCGAGCAGGCGCTCGCCTTCGCCGCGGCGGACCGCATCATCGCGATCGGCTCCGACAAGATGATGGCCGCGGTCGGGCGGGCGCGTCACGAGGTGCTCAAGCCCTTCCTCAAGCCGTCGCACTGCGCGATCGGCTCGATCAACTCGCCGATGCAATGCATGATGAAAGAGATCTGCGCGCAGTGCCTGCAGCCGCACGTCGATCCGGCCACGGGCAAGCGAAGCTACGTGTTCTCCTGCTTCAACCAGGACCAGCCGCTCGATCGCGTTGACTTCGAGGCGCTGTCGCAGCGCCTGCGCCAGAACAGCGTGCAGGAGAAGCTCACCGCGTTATGGCTCGAGCGCTGCCTCGCGCTGGTGCCGCCGCCTGCGGAGCGCGCCGCCGCCTGAGCGGCGCCGGCAAGGGAACGTGCGGCGGCCGGGGCCGCCGCCTAGCCGCCGAGAAAGAGCCGCCCGACGTCGGGGTTGGCGAGCAGCTCGTCGCCGCTCGCGGCCATTGCGATCTGGCCTGAGACCAGCACGTAGCCGATGTCGGCGAACTCCAGTCCGCGCTTGGCGTTCTGCTCGACCATGATGATGGTCTTGCCCTCGCCCTTCTGCAGATCGTTCAGGATTTCGAACACCATGTCGATGAAGCGCGGCTCGAGGCCGATCGAGGGCTCGTCGACCAGCAGCACCTCGGGCTCCATGACAAGCGCGCGCGAAATCTCGAGCAGGCGCCGCTCGCCGCCCGAAAGCACCTTCGCCGGGTGCTTGCGGCGCGCCGCGAGCCGGTCGTACTTGGCGAACACCTTCTCGGCGCGCGCTTTTGCCTCGTCGGTCGACTCGAGCAGGTACCCGCCCATCCACAGGTTCTCCTCGACCGTCATGTCCGGGAACACCGACTTGTCCTGCAGGATGTAGGCGATGCCGGCCTGCTTGAGTTTCTGGTTCGCGGACAGGCGCGTGATGTCGCGCTTGTTCGGCCCCGGCCCGGCGGAGATCTTGCCGCCGAAGATGTTGGTGAAGCCGTAGATCGAGTGCAGGATGGTCGACTTGCCGGCGCCGTTCGGCCCGATCAGGCACAGCGACTGCGAGCGCCCGACCTGCAGATGAAAGTCGTGCAGGATCTCCATCTTGCCGTAGCCGGCGCTCAGGCCCTCGATCGTGAGGTAGGGATCCTTGCCCGCGAGCGCGGCGATTTTCTCGCGCGACACCCCGGCGCCGAGCTTGGCCGCCTCGCGGTTGACGTCCTCGACCGAGATGACGGTCTCGACGTCCCCCATGTGGTAGCCCTTGGAGAGCCGATCCTCGCCCATCAATGCGCTCCGAGGTAGGCGTCGATCACGCGCCGGTCGTTCTGGATCTTCTCCGGCGGGCCGTCGGCGAGCAGCTCGCCGTGCGCGAGGCAGTAGATATGCTCGGCCATGTTCATGATCACGCGCATGTTGTGCTCGATGATGAACAGCGTGATGCCGAACTCCTTGTTCGCGCGCTGCAGCCGGTCGATCAGGCCGTTGATCAGGGTCGGGTTGATGCCCGCGGTCGGCTCATCCAGCATCAGCACCTTCGGCTCGTTCATCAGCGCCATGGCGAACTCGAGCAGCTTCTGCTGGCCGAACGAGAGCGACCCGGCGGGTAGCTTGCGCTTGGCGTACAGGCCGACGAACTCGAGCAGCCGCTCCGCCCTCTCGAGGTCCTTCGCATCGTAGTCCGCGAACATGTCGCGCCACACCGCCTCGCGGTGCGGGATCGAGATCAGCATGTTGCGCGTGCAGTCCATCTTGGCGTAGATGCGCGTCTGCTGGAACGTGCGCACCAGCCCGAGGCGCGCGATCTTCTGCACGTTGAGATCCTTGATCTCGTTGCCGAGGAAGCGGATCGAGCCCGAGTCGATCGGGTGGTAGCCGGCGATCGAATTGAACAGCGTGGTCTTGCCCGAGCCGTTCGGGCCGATCAGGCCGGTGATCCTGCCCTCGGCGACGCTTAGCGAGATGTCGCGGTTCGCGACCACGCCGCCGTAGGACTTGGAGACGCCCTTGACCTCGATCACCGGGGCGCTCACGACGCGGCCTCCTCGTCGCGGCTCGAGATGGTGGTGCGGCGGTCGACGACGACCCCGAAGCGCTCGGGCCACTTATCGCGCGCCCAGCCCATGATGCCCTGCTGGAAGTAGATCACGTTGACGATGATCAGCGCGCCGAGCGTGATCCATTGCCAGCCGAGCAGATACGTCCAGGTGACTTCCTTGATGAAGTGGAACAGGGTCGCACCGATCACCGGGCCCCAGAGGGTGCCCTTGCCGCCGAGCAGCACCATCAGCACCATGAAGATGCCGAAGGTGGTGGTCGGGAACGCGACCTCGAGCGGCTCGATGAAGCCGGTCATGTTGCCGAACACCGCGCCCGAGATGCCGAGGAAGAACGCCGCGACGCCCCAGGCCACGGTCTTGTAGCGCGTGGTGTGAATGCCCATCGCTTCGGCCTTCTCCTCGTCGTCGCGGATGGCGTTCAGCGCCAGGCCGAAGCGCGTGCCGTAGAGCCAGCGCAGGAACGCGAAGGTCAGGATCGCGGCGACGAAGCACAGAATGTAATAGAGCAGCGCGCGATCATCCGGATCGCCGGGGTAAACCGGCAGCGAGATGCCGCCGCCGCCGCCGACGTACTCCCAGGTGCCCATCAGCTCTCCCGCGGCGAGCGCGACGCCGAGCGTGCCGATGGCGAAATAGGGCCCGCGCAGGCCGAACACGATGCGCCCGAAAAAGAGCGCGAGCACCACCGAGCCGAGCGCCGCGGCGAGCATGCCGAGCCCGAGCCCGAGCATGTACTGCCCCATGGTGAAGTCGACCTTCACTGCACCGAACGCCGCCGTGTACTCGGCTACGTCGTAGTACAGCCCGATCTGCGTCACCGCGCACAGGTACATGCCGGCGCCGAAGAAGAAGATGTTGCCGAGCGAGTTGTAGCCCATCTGCCCGCCCAGGATGTCCCAGGTGAGCGCGAACAGGATCATGATCCAGAGCAGCGCGAACTGGAACGTGTATTCCGGGAACGCGAACGGCGCGACGATGCCTGCGAGCACGATGCCGCCATAAAGCAGGCCCTGCGTCATCGCCGTGCTCATCGCACCACCTGCCGGTGGCGCGCCTGCTGGATCTGGCGCACGACGAGAATCAGCACGAGCAGCGCCACCACGGTCGCCTGCTGGAACTCGGCGCCGAGGACGAACCCGGAGTACTGCTCGGCGAAGCCCAGGCCGAAGCCGGCCATGATCACGCCCGGCAGGTTGCCGAAGCCCGCGGCAGTGACGATCACGAACGAGCGGATCGAATGGGTGATGCCGAAATAGGGCTGGATCACCCAGATCAACGAGATCAGCACGCCGGCGGCGCCGCAGATCGCCGAGTTCAGCGCGTAGGTGAAGGCGTAGACGCGGTCGGTGTCGATGCCCATCACGCGCGCGGCGCGCGCGTCCTGCGCGGTGGCGCGGATCGCCTGCCCCATGCGGCTCTTTTTCATGAATATGATGACGATCGTCGCGAGCACGGCAGCAAGCAGCAGCGAGATCGCCTTGATCTCGGCCACCGTCACCATGCCGTCGAACATCGAGCGCGTCTTCAGACCCGACTCGGCGGCCACCACCTCCGGGCCGAAGATCAGATTCATGGTCTGCGCCATGACGATCGCCAGGCCGAAGGTCGCAAGGAGCGAGGTGAACAGGTCGCGGTCGATGACCCGGCTGATGACCGCCCGGTACACCAGCCAGCCAAAGCCGAACATCATGACGATCACGAGCGGCAGGCCGAGGATCGGGTGCAGCCCCCATTCGGCCATGGTCACCGCGATATAGCCGCCGAGGATCACGAAATCGCCCTGGGCGAGGTTCTTGACGTTCATCACGCCCCAGACGAGCGCGAGGCCGTAGGCCGCGAGAACGAAGGTCGCGCCGATGAACAGCCCGTCGAGCAGCAGCTGGATGTTCAGCACGGGCGCCTGGCCGAGGAGCGACAGATTGTCGAGCATGCGGTCCTTTCGCGAGCTGCGGGCAGAAGAAACCGCTCCCGGCGTAGCCGGGAGCGGTGCCTGCTAGGACATCAGGCCGCCCTCGCGGGCAGCCGAAACATTACATCCCCGCGTTGCGCGGGTACACCAGGGGCGAGGACGCCCACTTGGTCGGCGCCACCACCTTGTACTCGCCGCTTTGGATCTGACGCAGCACCATCGGCTTGGCGACGTTGTTGCCCTCCTTGGCGAACTTGATGTTGCCGTAGAAGGTCTCCATTTGCGTTGCGGCGATCGCGTCGCGCAGCTTCTCGGTGTCGAACGAGTTGGCGCGCTCGAACGCGTCCTTCCAGACGAGCACCGCAGCGGAAGCCTGCGCGGTCTGGTACGGCACCGTCTTGTAGTCCGGATACGCGGCTTTGAACGCCTTGTCGTAGTCCGCGGCCGAGCCGAAGTACTTGTCCTTGTAGGTCAGCGTCTCGGACCACTGCGTCGGGCACAGGAACCCCTCGGTCGACTTGCCGAACTGCTCGATGACCTTGCCGGACTCGCAGTGCGTGAGCGCGATCATCGGCACGTCGATCTGCATTTCCTTGATCTGGCGCGCGGCGGTCGTGGCGCCTTTCTCGTGGCCGGAGACCACCAGCACGTCGGGCTTCAGCGCCTTGACCTTCGTGAGCGTCGCGGACATGTCGGACAGGTCGCGCGGCAGCTTGTCGTCGACCACGATCTGCATGCCGTACTTCTTGGCGTCATCGACCACGCCGGCACGCACGTCGAGCGAGAACGGATCGTTCTCGAACGCCATCGCGATCCTCACGTCTGCGGGCTTCTTGCCTTCCTTCTTCGCCATCTCCGCGGCGAGCGAGATCGAGCTCGCCAGGTACTGCTCGGAGGTCGACAGCACCGCGAACAGATAGCGGTAGCCCTGCGTGAACAGCGAGCGCGAGGCGCCCTCGGCCTCGACCATCGGAATCTTGTACTTCTCGGTGACTGGCGCGATCGCCTTGGTCAGACCCGAGCTGTATGGCCCAAGCATGTACTTGACGCCGTCCTGCTGGATCAGGCGCTCGGCGAGCTGCGCACCGCGCGCGGGCGTCGACTCGTCGTCGTAGTACACGACCTTGAGCTTGTAGGACTTGCCGCCGACCTTGACGCCGCCCATCTCGTTGATGCGCTTGACGGCGAAGTCGTAGCCGTTCTTCGCGTTCAGGCCGTTGCTCGAGTACTTGCCGGTGAGCGAGATTGCTGAGCCGAGGATGATCTCCTCACCGTCGACCTTGGCATGACCCGGTGCCGACAACGCGATGCCGAGCACGGCCGCGAGCGCGGTCAGTTTCAGGTTTCTGAATGAAGCCATGTTGCCCTCCTTTCTCTGTGTGCCGTTGTTTTCGCCGCAAAAGCCGCATCGGGGCAGACCCCGCGCCGGCTCGAACAGCTTGGCTCTATCGAAGTAATGGTGCCGACGCCGAACGCGGAAACCTTGCGCTGCATTGGGTCGGACGGTTGCTGCGCGGTGCTGCTGGAAACTGCGCGGTGCTGCGGGTACTGCCGTACTGCGGAGATTTGAAAAGTGCCCATATTATACGCGAGCAAGGCTGTTCTTGCAACCCGTTTCTCCCGCAGAATCATGCATCTGCGAGAACGCTGCGTATCGCCCGCGTCGATGCGGCGCGCGGCGCGCGAGCGATTGGTGCCACAATAAACATGGACATTCCAGC
>JBFKUL010000177.1:0-6404 GCA_041635755.1 Burkholderiales bacterium
AATACCTGCCGCTCGAGTCGATCATGGGCGCCGCGACCCGGCGCTGGCTTGCGTCGGCGATCATTGCCGGCCAGGGGAGCGACGTACGCCTGCGGCTGAAAGGGGACTTGCGCAACTTTCCGTTCGTCAATCCCGCCACGGGAGACTTCGAGGTCGCGGCGAACGTATCCGGCGGGGTGCTCGAGTACGCGCAAGGCTGGCCGCGCATCGAGGGCATCGAAGGGGCGCTGCGCTTTGAGCGCGAGAAGATGGAGATCACCGCGCAAGGCGGCACCATCCTCGGCACGCGCCTCGCCCAGGTCAGGGCGGGCATTGCGGACCTGCAGGCACCGCAGGGCCCGGTGCTCGCCGTGCGCGGCGAGGTGGAAGGCCCGACGCAGGCGTTCCTCGACTACATCGCAAAAAGTCCGGTGCGCGGCATGACCCGCGGCTTTACCGATGACATGCGTGCGGGCGGTCGCGCGCGCCTCAACCTGAAGCTCGATCTGCCGATCGACGACCTGGACCAGAGCAAGGTCGCTGGCGAGGTGCTGCTCGTTCAGAACTCGGTCAGGACGCAGCCGCAGCTGCCGCAGCTCGAGCAGGTCACCGGCAGAATCACTTTCGACGATTCGTCGCTGACGTTGCACGAGGTGAAGGCCCAGTTGCTGGGCGGCACCGTGACGCTGAGTGGCGGCTCAAGGGCCGAGAGCGGCGTGAATGTTGTGGCGCGAGGCGACGCCAGTGTCGAAGGCCTTCTCACCCTGGTCGATCATCCTTGGGCGCGCAGGCTGAGCGGCGCGGCGCCCTACGTGGTGCGCATCCGCTCGCGCGGCACGCTCACCCAGGTCGCCTTCGAATCGTCGCTGCGCGGGATGGCAAGCACGCTGCCCTCGCCGCTGGTCAAGGCCGCGAACGAGGCGCTGCCGCTCCGAGTAGAGTTCCTGCCGAGCGAAGGCGGAGCCCGCGATCGGGTTTCGGTAAGCCTCGGGCGCGTGCTCGATGCGGAGTTCCTGCGCCAACGCGAAGGTCCTGAGATGGTGGTGCAGCGTGCGGCGGTTGCGCTCAGTCCGGCCCCAGGCCAGGCCATGCGCCTGCCCGAGCGTCCGGGAACGCTGGTTTACGGATCGCTGCCCGCGCTCGATCTCGATCGCTGGTTGCCGTTGGTCGAAGGCGAGGGGGCGGCATCGCCGGCTACGCGCTTCGAACTCAAGATCGCGGTGCTCGATGCTTTCGGCAAGCGCCTGCGCGATGTGTCGCTGCGCGCAGGTGCGGACAAGGTCGGCTGGTCGGCGAGCCTCGAGGCGCAGGAGCTCGCCGGCGACCTGTCCTACCGGCCCGAGGATGGCGGCAAGCTGATCGCACGCATGGCGCGTTTCCGCATCCCGGACGACACGCCGGGTCCGCGCCTCGCCGCGCATACCGAAAGGGACTTGCCCGCGGTGGACCTGATCGCCGAGCGCTTCAGCGTGCGCGGCAAGCAGCTTGGCCGCGTCGAGATCCTGGCGCAGCGCGATGGCGCAGACTGGCGCATCGACAAGCTGGCGCTGCTCAATCCCGAGGCGACGATGACCGGAAAGGGCCTGTGGCGAACGGGCGCCGCATCGCGCACGCAGCTCGACTTCGAGTTGCAGGCGAGCGATGTCGGAAATTTTCTGGGCCGCGTGGGGTATGCCGATCTGGTGAAGGGCGGCAAAGCGCAGCTCGGCGGCACGATCGCATGGAACGCAGACCCGGTGTCACTCGACTACCGCACGCTCGCCGGCAAGCTGGCACTGAATGCAGAGGACGGACAGTTTGTCGAGATCGAGCCCGGCCTGGGCAAGCTCGTTTCCCTGATGAGCCTGCAGATGCTGCCACGGCGCGTCGCCCTTGATTTCCGAGACGTGTTCTCCAAGGGTTTCCAGTTCGACCGCATCAGCGCGTCGCTCGACGTGAAGGACGGCGTGATCAACACGAGCGACTTCAAGATGCGCGGCTCGGCGGCCGAGGTCGAGATGAAAGGGCAGGCCGACCTGGTGAGCGAGACGCAGAACCTCAGGGTACGCGTCGTCCCGGCGCTTGGAGACAGCGCCTCCACGGTGGTCGGCCTGGTCAATCCCGTCGCCGGCGTCGCCAGTGCAATCGCGCAGCGGGTGCTGAAGAACCCGCTTGGACAGATCTTCTCCTATGAGTACGACGTCACCGGACCCTGGAGCGACCCCAAGATCGCGAAGGTTGCGCCGGTCATGCCTGCGCCGCAGCTTCCCGGCGATCGAGCCCCGTAGCGCCTTGTCGGAGACGAGATGACGACCCGCATTGCCGCCGTTCAGATGGTTTCCACGCCGGAGCTGGCAGCGAATCTCGAGGCCGCGGCGCGCCTGATCGGCGAAGCCGCGGCGGTCGGTGCAAAGCTCGTGGCACTGCCCGAGAACTTCTATCTCATCGGCCGCCAGGACACCGACAAGGTGAGGCTGCGCGAGCAGGACGGCGAGGGGCCGATTCAGAATTGCCTGGCCGAGGCGGCCCGTCGCCACCGCGTGTGGGTGGTGGGCGGCACCACCCCGTTGGTGTGCGACGATCCGCAACGCATCCGCAGCGCATGCCTGGTGTTCGATGCCGAGGGCCGGCGCGTCGCGCGCTACGACAAGTCGCACCTGTTTCGCGTTGCCGTCGGCGACGAGCGCCACGACGAAACGCGTACGTTGCAGCCGGGCGCTGAGAGCATCGCGCTCGACAGCCCCTTCGGCAGGCTGGCGCTTTCCATTTGTTATGATGTCCGCTTTCCGGAGATGTACCGCGCGCTCGGCACCTTCGACATCGCGTTCGTTCCCTCGGCTTTCACTGTGCCGACGGGCAGCGCGCACTGGGAGACGCTGTTGCGCGCGCGCGCCATTGAAAACCTAGCTTATGTCGTGGCACCGGCGCAGGGCGGCCGGCACCCGAGCGGGCGGCGCACCTACGGCCACACCATGATCGTCGATCCATGGGGCAAGGTGCTCGCTGAGCGTGCCGAGGGTGAAGGCGTGGTGATCGCCGAGGTCGACCGGCGTCGCATCGACGACGTGCGCCGCCAGCTCCCCGCCCTGGACAACCGCAGGAACGCCTGAAATGCGAAACGAAGTCCCCGCCACGCTGCTCGACACCGCCCATTCGCGCCTGCTCGAGCCCTACGAGCTCGATCCCGCCACACTCGCTCGCGTGTTTGCCGCGCTCGGCGAGCGCAAGGTCGATTACGCCGATCTGTACTTTCAGTATTCGCGCAGCGAAGGCTGGAGCCTGGAGGAAGGCATCGTCAAGTCGGGCAGCTTCGCCATCGACCAGGGCGTGGGCGTGCGTGCGCTCTCTGGCGAAAAGACCGCGTTCGCCTACTCGGACGAGATCAGCCCCGCAGCGTTGCAGGACGCGGCGCGCGCCACGCGCGCCATCGCGCGTGCCGGCCAATCGCGACGCACGCCCGTGCGCTGGACGGGCGCGCGTCTGCCGCGTGCTCGCGCCGGGCTGCCGGCGCCGCTGTATCAGGCGCTCGATCCGATCGCCTCGCTTGGCTCCGCGGACAAGGTGGCGTTGCTCGAGAAACTCGAGCGCATGTGCCGCGCGCTCGATCCGCGCGTCTCGCAGGTGATGGCGAATCTGGGCGCCGAATACGAGGTGGTGCTGATCGCGCGCTCGGATGGCGTGCTCGCAGCTGACGTGCGCCCGCTGGTGCGACTCTCGCTCCACGTGATCGCCGAGCAGAACGGCCGCCGCGAGAGCGGCAGCGGCGGCGGCGGCGGTCGCACCGGCATAGAGTATTTCAGCGATGCGGTTCTGAAGGATTACGCCGAGCACGCGGTGTCGCAGGCGCTGATCAACCTCGAGGCAGACGCCGCCCCCGCTGGGACCATGACCGTGGTGCTCGGGCCGGGTTGGCCGGGCGTACTGCTGCACGAAGCGATCGGCCACGGGCTGGAGGGCGATTTCAATCGCAAGGGCAGTTCGGCCTTTGCCGGACGCCTCGGCGAGCGTGTCGCCGCACCCGGGGTGACGGTGGTCGACGACGGCACCATTGCGAACCGGCGCGGCTCCCTGACGGTGGACGATGAAGGCAATCCGACGCAGCGCACGGTGCTGATCGAAGACGGCGTGCTGCGCGGCTATCTCCAGGACAGCCTGAATGCACGGCTGATGAAGATGCCGCTCACCGGCAACGGCCGGCGCGAGTCGTTTGCGCACCTGACCCTGCCGCGCATGACCAATACGTACATGCTTGCCGGCCCGTACGAGCCGCTCGAGATCATCGCCAGCGTAAAGAAGGGCCTGTACGCGGTGAATTTCGCCGGCGGCCAGGTCGACATCACCAACGGCAAGTTCGTGTTCTCGGCTTCCGAGGCCTATCTGATCGAGGACGGCAAGGTGACGCGCCCGGTGAAAGGCGCAACACTGATCGGCAACGGCCCAGACGTGCTGACGCGCGTCGCCATGGTGGGCAACGACATGCAGCTCGATAGCGGGATCGGCACCTGCGGCAAGGAAGGCCAAAGCGTGCCCGTGGGCGTCGGCCAGCCGACGCTGCGCATCGACGGGCTCACGGTCGGGGGCACGGGGTGAATGCACTGCCGGCCAACGAGACGCGCTTTCTCGCCGACGCGGTAGCGGTCGCTCGCGAGATCCCGGACGGCGCCTCGATCGGCCTGCCGCCCGACTATTCGCTGGTGGCGATGGCGGTGGTGCGGGCGCTGGTGCGCCGGAAGGCGAAGGACCTGAAGCTGATCGGCGTGCCGGTGCTCGGCCTGTGCGCCGACATTCTGATCGGCGCGGGCTGCGTGCGTGAGATCGAGACGAGCGCGGTGACCCTGAACGAGGCGGGGCTTGCGCCGCGCTTTACGGCCGCCGTCGAGGCCGGATCGCTCAAGGTGATCGACGCCACCTGCCCGATGATTCACACCGGCCTGCAGGCGACCGAAAAAGGCGTGCCGTTCCTGCCGCTGCGCGGCGTGCTCGGCTCCGACCTGGTCGCGCAGCATCCGGACTGGAGGACCATCGACAACCCCTATGCGGGGCGCCGGGATCCGATTCTCGTCGCGAAAGCCATCTCGCCGGATGTCGCGCTCCTGCACGCGCGCTGGGCGGACGAGGCGGGCAACGTCTGGGTGGGCCGGCGCGGCGAGCTCGCAACGATCGCGCACGCATCGAAGTCCTGCTATGTCACGTTCGAGGAGCGCAAGCCCGGCGACATGCTGCAAGATGAGCTGCTTGCCCCGGGCTGCATCAGCTCGGTCTACATCACGGCCGTGGCGCCCGCGCCGCGCGGCGCCTGGCCGCTCGGCGTACCCGGCGTCTACGGCATCGACGACGCGCACGTCCAGCACTACGCGCGAGTCGCGAAGACGGCCGAAGGCTTTCGCCGCTACCTCGACGAATTCGTCCTCAATACCGTCGCGGCGTGAGCTGGGCGGCCGAAGAGCTGCTGGCGGTCACGATCGCGCGCCTGATCGGCGATGCCCGTCACGTTGCTGTCGGTGCTGCCTCGCCGATTCCGGCGACCGCGGTGTTTCTGCTGCGCGAGCTGAACCGCGGCCGCCCGCGCGTGTCGCTGCTGCAACGACGCGCCGGCAACCCCTTTACCGAGGGCTCGCGCGAGCTGTTCGATCTTGCGGGGCAGGGCCGCATCGATGTGTTCTTTCTTGGCGGCGCGCAGATCGACGGCGAAGCGAACATCAACCTGGTTGCCGCCGAGGGCAAGCGCTTTCCCGGCTCGTTCGGCTCGGCTTACATGTACTTCACGGCAAAAAGGACGATCCTGTTTCGCGAGGAGCACTCAACGCGCGTCCTCGTCAAAAAGGTCGACTTCGTTTCCGCTCCCGGCTGGAGCCCGCCGGAGGTCGAGCGGCGCGGCGGACCGGTCGCGCTCCTGACCGGCAGGGCGCTATTCGCGTGGCAGCCCCAGGCGCGCCGCTTCCGGCTGGACAGCGTTCATCCCGGCACCCGCGTGCAAGACGTACGAGCGAACACCGGTTTTGAATACGACCAGCCGGCGCAGGTGCCGCAGACGGCGCCGCCGACGGAAGCCGAGCTCGCGTTGCTGCGCGGTGCGGTCGCGCGCGAGATCGCCGTGAACTATCCGGACTACGCGCGCCGCGTCTGGAACATTGCGGCGCAGGCCTAGACCTGCGCTAACCCTCCGTCCACCGCAGGCTTCGGTGCACCGCGGCGCGCCAGCGGCCGAGCAGCTCTGCCGCGGCCGATCGATCCATCTGCGGCTCGAAGCGTCGCTCGGCCTTCCACTGCGCCGCGAGCTCCTCGCGCGATTTCCACACGTCCACCGTGAGCCCGGCGAGATAGGCAGCGCCCAGCGCCGTGGTCTCGAGCACGCGCGGGCGCACCACCGGAACGCCGAGGATGTCGGCCTGGAACTGCATCAGCAGGTCGTTCGAGGTGGCACCGCCGTCGACGCGCAGTTCGGC
>JBFKUL010000178.1:0-6373 GCA_041635755.1 Burkholderiales bacterium
AGGACGTGCACGAAGCTGAATCGCGCCGGCTCGTGCGCCGTGTGCGGGTGCGCGGCGCGTGAATGTTCGAGGAAATCGGCGAGCTTCGCGGCCTGTTGCGTCGAGAGCACGCCCGCGCGCACGGCTGCGTCCAGCTCGCTGCGATCGATCGCGTTCACATATCCCCCTTCCCCGGATCGGGATCCGGCGCGATCATACGCGGAGAATGCAACGCGACGAGAGGACATAGTTGTCGTCGCACAGCGAGGAGGATCGAGCTTGACCGAAAGCAAGGCAGTGCTCGTCGTCGGCGCGGGCGACGCGACCGGCGGAGCGATCGCGCAGCGCTTCGCGCGCGAAGGCTACATCGCCTGCGTCACGCGCCGCCACGAGGACAAGCTCAAGCCCCTGGTGGAAGCCATTGGCAAGGCCGGCGGTCGTGCGCACGCCTTCGGCTCCGATGCACGCAAGGAAGAGGCCGTCATCGAACTCGTTCAGCGCATCGAGCACAACGTGGCGCCGCTGGAGGTCGCCGTCTTCAACATCGGCGCCAATGTGCACTTCGGCATCACGGAGACCACCGAGCGCGTCTATCGCAAGGTCTGGGAGATGGGCTGTTACGCGGGCTTTCTCGTCGGACGCGAGGCGGCGAAGGCGATGCTGCCGCGCAAGCGTGGCACGATCCTGTTCACCGGGGCCACCGCGAGCGTGCGCGGCTCAGCGGGTTTCGCGGCGTTCTCCGGCGCCAAACATGCGCTGCGCGCGCTCGCCCAGAGCATGGCGCGCGAACTCGGTCCGCAGGGCATCCACGTGGCGCACGTGTTGATCGACGGGGCGATCGACACCGCCTTCATCAAGCAACTGTTCCCGGAGCGCTATGCGCTCAAGGACCGCGACGGCATTTTGGACCCGGCAGCGATCGCCGAGCAGTACTGGCAGCTGCATTGCCAGCAACGAAGCGCCTGGACGCACGAGCTCGACCTGCGTCCCTGGATCGAAACCTGGTAAAGGAGGCAACCATGGCCAAGAAAGTGGAATTCTTCTTCGATTTCGGCAGCCCGACCACGTACCTTGCCTACACACAGCTGCCCAAGATCGCGGCCGCGCGCAAGGCCGAGATCGTGTGGCGACCGTTCCTGCTCGGCGGCGTGTTCAAGACGATCAACAGCGCGAGCCCGGTGAGCATTCCCGCAAAGGGCCGCTGGATGTTCGGCGACATGAAGCGTTGGGCGAAGCGCTACGGCGTACCCTTCGAAATGAACCCCGGCTTTCCGGTGAACACGCTGTTGTTGATGCGCGGTGCGATCGCCCTGCAGATGAAGCGTCCGAAGGACTTCGCGCGCTACGTCGAAGCGATGTTCAGCGCCATGTGGGCGAAGCCGCGCAACATGAACGAGCCGGCGGAAGTCGCCGCAGCGCTCAAGGCGGCCGGCTTTGACCCGAAGGAGATGCTCGAGCTCGCCAACCAGCAGGACGTCAAGGACCAGCTCAAGGCGAATACCGACGAAGCGGTCGCGCGCGGCGTTTTCGGTGCGCCGACCTTCTTCGTCGGCGAGGACATGTTCTGGGGCCAGGACCGGCTGCAGTTCGTCGACGAAGCGCTCGGCGCGGCGGCCTGAGCCCGTCGACGCATCACCCAGGGAACTGCCATGACCTATGAAATGATTCAGTTCGAGATCCAGGACAACGTCGCCTGGATTACCCTCAACCGCCCGAAGGCGTTCAACGCCATCAATCTGAAGGCGGTGCAGGAGCTGTGCGACGTCGCCAATCGGTGCGGCTCGGACAAATCGGTGCGCGCGGCGGTGATCACCGGCACGGGCGACAAGGCCTTCTGCGCCGGCGGCGACGTGGCCGATTTCGCCGCCAACCGCGACAACATCGAGGTGCTGGTCAAGGAGATGACCGGTGCGCTGCATGTGGCGATCTCGCGCTTCGCCTGGATGGACGCGCCGCTCATCGGCGCCTACAACGGCGTGGTCGCCGGCGGCGGCCTGGGGCTCGCGCTGTCGTGCGACCTCGCGATCGCCGCCGAGCACGCGAAGTTCACCAGCGCCTACACGCAGATCGGCTACACGCCCGATGGCAGTTCGACGTTCTTCATGTCGCGGCTGCTCGGGCGGCGCCGGGCGATGGAACTGTTCCTCACCAACCGCACGCTTACGGCCAAAGAAGCGCTCGATTGGGGCCTGGTCAACCGCGTGGTGCCGGCTGCCGAGCTGATCGCCGAGGCGAAAAAACTCGCGTTGCAGCTTGCGCAAGGCCCGACGCGCGCGCACGGCGGCATCAAGAAGCTGCTCAACCTGGCGCCGACCGAAAGCCTCGAATCGCAGATGGAGCGCGAGACGCGCTTCATCGCCGCATCCGGTTCGAGCGAGGACGGCCTGGAAGGCGTGCGCGCGTTCGTCGAAAAGCGCAAGCCGAAGTTCATCGGCAAGTAGATCGGCAAGCGACGACGTCGCGCACCGCCTCCGGCGCGCTTGTCAGTCTTTCGGTTCGCGCGACGCGGCTGAAGTCGCGAGGCGCACGTGGCGCTGCGGCCCGCACACGGTCGCTTAGCCACAATCCAAGTCCTCGAGGGCTCGAGTTGCGTCCACGCGTAGAATGACGGCGTAGACGGGCGAATACCGGGACGCTTAGATGAAAGTCGCGATGCTGATACGACGCTTCACGACTACTGGAGGTGCAGAGCGTTACGCCGTAGAGATTGCGAGCCGCCTTGCTACCCAGTGCGAATTGCATGTTTTCGCGCAAGAGATCGGCGTCCAAGTCCCTGGGGTCGCGTTCCATCGGTTCTCTCGCGTATCGGAGAGGCCTCGATATCTGAACCAGATGCACTTCGCCCATCAGGCATCGAAGCTGCTGGGTGCGTTCGACGTGATTCACAGCCATGAAAGAGTGAATGATTTCGACGTGCTGACCATCCATGCCCCTACGTTCAGCGGTGGATACCTGGGAGGCAGGTCCGGACTGTCTTCGTGGTGGAGGCGGACGACGAATAACCTGAGTCCGAGGATTGCCTACTACATGTACCAGGAGGCGCGACAGTTCAAACGAGCGCCCGGACGACGTTTCGTCGCAGTCTCTCGTCACGTCATGCGCGATGTTGTCAGCCGTTATCCGTTGGATGAGACCGACTTTGACTTTGCTTATCCCGGCGTCGATCTAGAACGATTTGCTCCAGTGTCGCATTCGGCCAGGTCGGCGGCTCGCGCTCAGTTCGGCTTTGACGACGAAGCCTTTGTCCTCTGTTTCGTGGGCACCGAGTTTGAACGCAAAGGGCTTGGTGCACTTGTCGATGCCCTGGGACGGCTCAAAGGACAGCCGATCCACCTCCTGGTGGCGGGGGGCGGTAACCCTCAGTCGTACGAGAGGACGGCGTCGCGACTTGGGGTAAAGGATCGCCTCCACTTCCTTGGGCTGGTGACCGACGTGCGGCCGGTGTACGCCGCTAGCGATATCTTTGTTCTGCCGAGTCTTTCGGACCCGTTTGGCATGGCCCCGCTGGAGGCCATGGCAAGCGGCCTGCCGGTGATCGTTTCAAATGCCCAGATGATTGGGGTCGCGGAACACGTGCGAAACGACGAGGCGGTTCTTCTGCGTGACCCACGTAGCGCCGCGGAGCTCGCTCACGCCATTCGCAGTTTGAGGGATGACGGACTGCGAATGCGTTATGCAAAGCGCGGCCTGCACCTCGTACAAAATATCACCTGGGACGAGACCGCCCGCCAGACTTTCGAGTCGTACAAAAGGTCGATGACGACCCGCCACGGTGCGGGCAGGAACGTCGACCTTCGTCACGAACGACCGCCCGAAGAGCGCGGCACCGACGCAGAGCGCGAGACGCGCTTTGTCGCCGCCTCCGGTTCGAGCGAGGACGGCCTGGATCGCGTGCGCGCGTTCGTCGAGAAGCGCAAGCCGAAATTTATCGGACGTTAATTCGCAGGCCGGCTTCGGTTTGCGCGTCGCGCCCGGTAAACTGGGATGTACGGCTCGCGGCAGCGCAGCGGCAATCCCCATGACCCAAGGCGGACTCCGATCGGCAGCGTTCAGCGCGCTCAGCGCTCGCGCCTTCTACGGCTGGACCATCCTCGCCGTGGCGGGCCTGGGCATCTTCGCGAGCGGACCAGGGCAGTCGCATACCTTCAGCGTGTTCGTCGGTCCGATCGGGGACGACCTCGGCCTGTCAAAAGCGGCGATTGCAGGTGCCTACGGCCTCGCCACGCTGGTGGCGGCATTCCTGCTGCCGAAAATGGGCAAGCTGGTCGACCGGTATGGGCCGCGACGCATGACGACCGTGGTGACGCTCCTGCTCGGCCTTGCCTGCATGGTGTTCGGCGCCGCGGGCGGCATCGTCACGCTCACGCTCGGCTTCGGCGCGCTGCGCTTTCTCGGCCAGGGCTCGCTGATGATGAACTGCGCCAATATGGTGGCGCAGTGGTTCAGCCGCCGCCGCGGCTTCGCCATGAGCTTGATGGCGCTTGGCTTTGCCGCCTCCATGGCGGTGCACCCGCCGCTCGGGCAGTTCCTCATCAATGAGTTCGGCTGGCGCATCGCCTGGGTGGCGCTGGGCGTCATCACCTGGCTGATCCTGCTGCCGCCGGTGCTGCTGCTGGTGCACGACAAGCCCGAGGACCTCGGGCTGCGCCCCGACGGCGACGCTGCGCCCGCCGAGGGCCAGGCGAAGCCGACGCTCGACGGCCTGACGCTGCGCGAGGGTCTGGCCACGCCGACGTTCTACATTCTCGCGGCCGGCTGGTTCGCGATGGCGATGCTGGTGACCACGCTGCACTTCTATCAGGTCTCGATCCTTACGGCGCAGGACGTCGCGGCCGAGATCGCCGCCCGCGTGTTCCCGGTATCGGCGCTCACCTTGGTGCTCACCATGCCGCTGGTGGGCAAGATGTTCGATCATTTCCGCACGCGCTATGTCTTCGCCACGGGCCTGGTCGTGATGGCGGCGGCGCTCTTCGGCGTAACGCTGGTGGATAGCCTGCCCAGTGCGCTGGTCTACGCCGCCGTGTTCGGCATCAACAACGCCTTCAGCCTGACCATGTTCGGCTACCTGATGCCGCGCTACTTCGGGCGCAAGCATCTCGGTTCGCTGCAGGGCGCAGGACAGATGATCGCTGTGATCGGCGCCTCGCTCGGCCCGCTACCCGTCGGACTCGCCTTCGACCTGCTCGGCAGCCCGACATTGACCCTGCGCGTCCTAGCGCTTATACCCATCGTATGCGCCGTTGCCGCGGCGCTTTTCCTGCGCACGCCCCCGGGCGTGACCCACCCGCACCACCTGGAGTGACCATGCCGCACCTCGAACTCTCTCCCGGCGAAGCCCTGTACTACGAGTACGACGCGCCCGGCGCGCGCGGCGCCACCTTCGTGTTCGTCAACGCCCTGACCGGCAATACCGGCACCTGGCAGCATCCCGAGATCGGCCCCAAGCTGCGTGCCGCCGGCTACGGCACCCTGGCGTGGAATTTCCGCGGCCAGACGCAGACGCGCTTCGGCGCTCAGACGCTGCTGACACCGCCGCTGATCGTCGAGGACCTCAAGCATCTCCTCGCCGAGCTCAAGCCCCCGAAACCGATCCTCGTCGGTCTATCGATCGGCGGCCTGTTCGCCGCGCAGGCGATCCTCGGCGGCCTGCCGGCCGAGGCGCTGGTGCTCATCAACACGCTGCGCAAACCCGGGCCGCGCCTGGAATGGATCAACCAGGCGACCGCCGCGCTTGCCCGCGTCGGCGGCACGCGCCTCATCATGGAAGCAAACCTGCCGCAGCTGGTGAATCCCGAGCAGCTCGCCGCGATGCGCAGAGCCATGTTCGGCGCCGAGCCCTATGAGCCGATGCAGCCCGGCGACGGTCTGTATCGCCTGATCGAGGGCTCGATCACCGCCGACTGGAACTTCCACTGGGAGCGGCTCAAGCTGCCGGTGCTCTCGATGACCGGCCTGCACGACCGTGTGTTCTACGTCGCCGAGGACGTCGACGCGCTCGCGGCGCGCTTCGCCGACTGCCGGCGTGTCAATTTCAAGGATGCAGGTCACCTGATCCCGATGGAGCGTCCGGAAGCCTTCACCCGCGCGCTGCTCGAGTTCGCGCGGCCATTCTGACGCGACGCGCAATTCGTCGGAACCCCAAAGCGCCCCGCTGCCCGCTCAATAGCTCGAGCGGCCGAAACGGCTGGCCGGCGGTTTGATCTGCGCGCGGATCTCGCCTCCTTTGTGTTGCGCGCTGTGAAAGTTCACGTACAGCCGCCCCGCCTTGTAGCTCTCCAGCTGCGCTGCGGTGAGCTTGGCGTTCGGTGGAACGGCCCATTCGTTGTCGCCGGTCTTCTGCAAGGGGATGACGACCGGACCGTTCTGACCCGCCGCACCCTCGTGGATATGCGCC
>JBFKUL010000179.1:0-6369 GCA_041635755.1 Burkholderiales bacterium
ACAGCTCAAGCCGGTAAAGCGGCGCGGCAACCGCCGCTACTACCAGCATCATGAAGTGCTGCTGATCCGCCGCATTCGCGAGTTGCTGTACGAGGAGGGGTTTACCATCAGCGGTGCACGCAACCGGCTCGACAGCTCGCTCGGCAACGACGAGCGCGAGAGCAACGGTCGTGCGGCGCGCGTCTCGGCAGGCGGCCATGATCTCGCCACGATCAAGCGGGAGCTGCGCGCAGTACTCGAATCGCTGCGCGGATAGCGCACGCACCGTCGCGGCGCGGTTACACGATATAATTCGCGCCTCGGGGCGTAGCGCAGCCTGGTAGCGTACCTGCATGGGGTGCAGGTGGTCGCGAGTTCAAATCTCGCCGCCCCGACCAATAAGAAACATGGCTTCGCAGTCGTGCAAGAGCCGGCGCATGCCGGCTTTTTCTTTTTGACCTTCGCGATGGGCGCGGCGGTCGCCGTCGCACGATGATTCATCGGATAGAATCGCGGCGTCATTCATGCGGATTCTCGTTTCCAACGACGACGGTTATTTTGCGCCCGGCATCATGCAACTCGCCGAGGCGCTGCATGCGCTTGGCGAGGTCACCGTGGTCGCGCCCGAGCGGGACCGCTCCGGAGCATCGAACTCGCTGACGCTCGACCGCCCGCTTTCGGTGCGCCGCGCGGCCAACGGCTTTTACTTCGTGAACGGCACGCCCACCGACTGCGTCCACCTCGCCGTGACCGGTTTACTGGATTTTCTCCCTGACATGGTCGTATCCGGCATCAACCTCGGCGCCAACATGGGCGACGACACGATCTATTCGGGTACCGTAGCTGCGGCTACCGAGGGATTCCTGCTCGGGATACCCTCGATGGCCGTATCTCTGACCAGCAAAACGGGACGACATTTCGCCACCGCGACCACCATCGCCGTGCAGCTGGTCGAGCGCTTTGCTCAGGCCCCTGTCGGCGAACCCGTGTTGCTGAACGTGAACGTACCGGATATCGCGCTCGACGCACTTAAGGGCGTTGAAGTGACGCGCCTCGGCCGACGCCACAAGGCTGAGCCCGTAGTACGCATCGAAACGCCCCGGGGCGAGACGGCTTACTGGATCGGACCTGCGGGCGACGCGCAGGACGCGGGACCGGGCACCGACTTTCATGCCGTCGCCTCGAACCGCGTCGCGATTACGCCGCTGCAGATGGACCTCACACACCATCGCCAGCTGGAGCTCGCCCGAGGCTGGCTGCGCAAATGAACACGGTTCGCGGGCCAAGGAATCTCGCCGGCATCGGCATGACCTCGCAACGCACCCGCGTGCGCATGGTCGAGCGGTTGCGCGAGCAGGGCATCCGCGACGAGCGCGTCCTCGCGGCTATGGGGGCGGTGCCGCGGCACGTATTCGTCGAGGAGGCGTTGGCCAGCCGGGCCTACGAGGACACGGCGCTGCCGATCGGCTTCGGCCAGACGATTTCGCAGCCGTACGTGGTGGCGCGCATGATCGAGGCACTGATCTCGGCGGACAAGGGTCCGCGTGCGTTAGGCAAGGTACTCGAGGTGGGGACCGGGTGCGGCTACCAGGCGGCGGTGCTGGCGCTACTGGCGAACGAGGTCTACTCGATCGAGCGCATCGGGGCGTTGCTCGAGCGGGCGCGCGCGAACCTTCTGGGCCTCAAGCGCTCGAACCTGAGGCTGGTTCATGGTGACGGCTATCAGGGACTGGAGAAGGCGGCGCCATTTGATTCGATTATCGTTGCCGCGGCGGCACCCCAGGTGCCCGAGGCGCTCTTACGGCAACTGGCGCCCGGTGGCAGAATGGTATTACCGTTGCGCTCCCCCGGGGCGGGGCGCAACGTACAACGGCTCGTGCTGATCGAGCGCGGCACGCGCGGTCTGACCGAGACCGAGCTCGATCCGGTGCGCTTCGTACCGCTGGAGATGGGAAAGGCATGAATACACGCACTTGCTTCGCCATCGCGGCTCTTGCCGCAGTGCTCGCCTCGGGTTGCGCCACCCGGCCAGTATCGGCTCCGGTGATCGAGCGCCTTCCCGCGCAGGGGCCGGTATCGGCGGTCGGGCAGAAACCACCCGTGGCCGCGCCAACCGCGGTGCCGGGTGCGCCTGCAAAATACTACGTGGTCCGGCGCGGCGATACGCTCTACAGCATCGCACTGGAGCACGGTGCCGATTATCGCGATGTCGCACGTTGGAACAATCTCGACGACGCGACCAAGATCAGCGTCGGACAGGCATTGCGCGTGGCGCCACCGGACGAGGCGGTACCGCCGCCGGTTGCCGCGGCAAGCGGGGTCGAGGTTGGCGCCGCGCGAGGTGCTGGCCCGGTAGAGTCGCGGCCGCTGGACGCTTCGGTCCCCGGCGGCACGGTGGTAGGCGACGGCAGTACCAAGACCTGGCCTAAGGCGCTTCGCTTGCCGTACTCGAGCAGCAACGTCGCGCTACTTTCTAAGGAAGATTCGGCCCCCGCGACAAAACCTGCGGCGATCGCGCGCGTCGATCCCAGGCCCGAGCCGGCGCCCCCGCCAGCGCCGTCCGGCGAAGCACGCGACCCGGATGCCATCGAGTTCATCTGGCCCGCGAAGGGAAGGCTGCTGGCGGGGTTTTCGGAACCGAACAACAAGGGCGTGGATATCGGCGGGCAACTGGGTGACGCGGTAGTGGCTGCGGCGCCGGGGCGAGTCATGTACACGGGTACCGGCATCCGCGGCTACGGCAAGCTGATCGTCATCAAGCACGAGAACGGGTTTAACAGCGTCTACGCGCACAACCGCGAGATCCTGGTCAAGGAAGGTCAGAGCGTCGCACGCGGCGAGAAGATTGCCGAACTCGGCAATACGGATGCGGACAAGCCGATGCTGCATTTCGAGATCCGCAAGTCGGGCAAACCGGTAGATCCAGCCAAGTATCTGCCCACGGGGCCTTCGTGACCGAACAGCGTCACGATCGATACCTCAGAGAAGAAGGCGTGAGCGGTCGCGCGAAAGCGGCCATTGAGAAATTGGCAAGCGGATCGCCGAAGCGCGCGCCAGGTCCTGCCGCGCAGCAGCGCTAAGGCCTGGCGACGGCCGCATCCTGGTCTGGCCGCGCCGCGCGCAGCGCCTGCGCCAGATCATGAACGGCGGTGGCATAAAAGGCGCTGCGGTTGTAGCGAGTAACGACGAAGAAGTTGTGGAACCCGAGTCGAAACTCCGAAGGTTGCCCCGGGTTCCGCAGCTCGACCAGGACGGCAAGGGTTTCTGGCGGTATCTCGCGTGCGCCGGTGCCGGAGCGCGGCGTGATGCCGGCCTTTGCCAGTTCCTCGAGCGCGTGGCGGGGCCGCACCTCGCCATCCGCGTATCGCTCATAACCGGCCGGAGGCAGCTCGACATCGAGCAGTACCAGGCCTGCTTCGCGCCAGCCGTGCTCCTTGAGGAAGTTCGCCACGCTGCCGATCGAATCGGCTGAATTTTCGCGCAGATCGGCGACCCCATCGCCGTCGAAGTCGATCGCGTACCTCAGGTAGCTGCCGGGCATGAACTGCGGAATGCCGATTGCGCCCGCGTACGAACCCTTTACCGAGAAGACGTCGATGCCTGAGTTGCGCGCAAAAAGCAGATAATTTTCAAGCTCGCCGAGGAAGAATTTTGCTCGAGGCGGGTAATCGAAAGCGAGCGTGGTGAGCGCGTCGATAACGCGCCAGCGGCCGGTCATGCGGCCGTAGAAGGTTTCGATGCCGATGATGGCGGCGATGTATTCCGCAGGCACGCCGAACTCGCGCTCAGCGCGCGCAAGCGTTTCGCGATGGGAATTCCAGAACTCGATGCCGGCGTCGATGCGCGCCTGGCTCAGGAACAAACTGCGGTACTCGGACCAGGTGCGGCTGCGGACGTCTGAGGAAGGGCGGATCGCGTTCAGCGCGACGTCGAGCCGCTGCGCGCGCGCGAAAAGCTGCGTAAGCTCCCGGTTCACGAAGCCATGCCGTTCGGCCATGCTGCGGATGAAGGTGCGGACTTCCTCGCGCTCGGCGTAGGAGTGCGCGTACCCTGCACCCGATCCGGCACACAGAAGCAATCCGAGAAACAGGAACGGGATGCGCTTCATGTCAGGCGAAGCTCGCGCACCAACCGGCGGAATTCCGCCACGCGATCGTCCGGCACCTCACGTCCGTAGCGGAGTGCCAAGTAAAGTTCCCCGATGCGGCGAATGGCACCCGCCGTGTCAGGCAAGCCAGCGGCGGCCCGCTCCGAGTAGTCGCGCGGACCCTCGTGAGGCGCACGCGCCAGGCCTCGCGCTCCAAGTTTGCGGCAGAACGCCTCCCAGGCGCGCTGCACCGGATCGGGTCGCACAAGCTGCTGCAGCGACCACACGAGTAGCAGCACGGTGAACAGTCCCAGGATCGTGAACAGCGTCGCGGTAAGCTCGCGCCAGTCGGCATCGCGCATGCCGACAAGCGCCATGAGATTGCGCTGTCGTTCCGGGTTGTAGCCGAGCACAAGGAGGTTCCACTGGTGAGTCAGGGCTTCCCAGTTGTAGCGCAATGAGCGCAGCCACTGCAACTGTGAGCGCATGAGCAACGGTAACGGCTCGCCCTCGGGCACTGAGCGCGCGAGTCCCGACTCGATTCGTCCGGGCACTGCGGCGGCCGTGGGGTCGACACGCACCCAGCCGCGCCCTTTGAGATGCACTTCGACCCATGCATGCGCGTCCGACTGGCGCACGGTAATGATACGGTCGACCGGGTTGAGGTCGCCGCCCTGGTAACCGGTCACCACACGCGCCGGCACGCCGGCTGCGCGCATCAGGAATACGAACGCTGACGAAAAGTGCTCGCAGAACCCGGCACGCGTATCGAACAGGAACTCGTCGACCGAGTCGCGGCCGAGCAGGGGCGGCTCGAGCGTGTAGACCAGCCGGTCAGTGGTCACGAACGCGATGGCGCGAGCCAGGATTTCGCTATCGGTGATCGATGCATCGCGCCATTGAGTGGCCAGTGCCGTAGCGCGCGGATTGTAGTCCCTGGGCAGTCGCAGCGCGCGGCGCAGGATGCCCGGTTCCTCGTCTGCGCCCGGCGCGGGATCGGGCACGGATTCGAGGTCATAGCGTAGCCGCGCCCGTACCGGCTGGCGTGCAAACATCTGGCCGTCGATCGTGTGCCGCGCACGCACCGGAACGTTGGCCGCGGACTCCAGCGCGAAGAGCCAGTTACGGTTGTGCGGCTCGAGCACGACGCTGTACCGGTACCGGCGGCTGCCGCCTTGCGGCGGCGTGAACTCCCCGAGGATAGTCGGGCCCATGCTCCAGGTCCGCCCGTCGAAGTCCCACAGCACCGGGCCGCGCCAGTAGCGCTCGCGCGCCGGAGGCGGCGGGCCCTCGAACTCGGCACGAAATGCGGTCGCATCGGACTGTGCCAGCTGCGCGAGGTTGCCTGGCGACATCGTCTCGGAGAGGCCGGTGATGCCGGCACGTGCGTCCTGCGGCAGGCCCCACAGCGGCCCTTCTACGCGCGGGAATAGCAGGAACAGCACCAACGCCGCCGGAACCGCATGCGCCAGCAGCAGCGTTGCCGTGCGTAGATTGGCCCTCGCGGCGCGGTGCGGCGCGCTGAAGCCCACCAGCGTCGTGGTGATCACCACCAGCGCAACGGCCATGAGCAGGGCCGTCGGAATGGTCTGCGTGTAGAGTAAATTGGTGATGATCATGAAGTAGCACAGGTACACTGCGATCGTTGCGTCGCGATGCGTGCGCGCCTCCATCATCTTCAGTCCCGAGAACAGCATCAGAAGAACGATGCCCGGCGTGCGGCCGAAAAGCGTGTGGAACTCGAGCCACACACCGAACATGGCCGCAAGGGCGATGACGAGCAGCAGCCACCGCGATGGCAGTTCGGCCCGATTCATAGCGAGATAGACACGCCAGCCGTACAGGCAGACGGTCAGCAGGGTCAGCCACCATGGGGCGCGCGCTGCGTGTGGCGCTGTCACGATCATCAGCGAGACGAGCAGGCCGGCAAGATCCCTCCCCGTGACCAACCGCGACTCCGGAGCGAGCGGATGAGGTAGAGCGCGTGAGGGCCTCAATTCAACGTCCTTCAAAAAGCGCCAGCGCTTGCAGGCACGAGACGCGATGCGCCTCGCCTCGTCCGGGATTGATCTCGCTACCGGGGAGCCGCAGGCCATAGCGCGCGCCCGCCTGTTCGGCACTGAGAACCCATCCGACGAGGCGCGACAGGCGCGTTTCGACCCCGAGACCCGCCGGCAGCAGCTGCCAGTCAAGCCACAGCTCGGCCGCCGAGTCGCCGGCGAACTGCTTGGTCAGCAGGCTCTCGGTACGGGCGGCCGCCTTCCACGCCACGTGACGCGGCGAGTCTGATCGCTGGTATCCCC
>JBFKUL010000180.1:0-6366 GCA_041635755.1 Burkholderiales bacterium
GCGCGATACGCAACCCGAGTATTGGTTCGAATGGGCGAGGGCGCTGTTCTCGGCGGATGTCACGGGCGTGGAGCACGATCGCCAGAAGTCGCGCGATGTCATCCGGGTGAGCGTGGTCGAGACGTTCAAGGGTCCCGAGGGTGCCTACGCGGCGCTGGAAATTCCGAATCGCATGTGGGCCTCGTGTCGCCTGGAGCGGCCGGAGGTCGGAGCCCGGGTCCTGGTCGCATTGAATCCCAATGGCGATGCGCTGCTGGTGCCGTTGACGGCTCGCTACACGGACGAACTGAGGCGCCACGCGAGCCTGCTGAAATCCGAACCCGCGGCTCCAGAAAAAGCACCGAAGAGCGGCGCTCGCCCCTCGCAGTGACGGCGAGGTTGCGGGAGAATCCGAGGCACTGATCGCGTCGGCGACGCGCCCTGAACGTGGCGAAGGCGCGCCTGGCCGTCGCGGGCGCAAAGCGGGCGCTAACCCGACGAAGGAAACCGGCAGCCATGGGCGCTCGGCCAATGCAGAAGTACCTCGGCAGCTGTCATTGCGGCGCGGTGCGCTTCGAGATCGAGACCGACTTCCCGGAGCTGACCCAATGTGACTGCTCGATCTGCCGCCGCAAGAACGCGCTCATGGTGAGGGTGCACGAAAACCAGTTCAAGCTGCTTGCCGGCGAAGCGT
Organism: Burkholderiales bacterium; assembly: GCA_041635755.1. Taxonomy (GTDB): domain Bacteria; phylum Pseudomonadota; class Gammaproteobacteria; order Burkholderiales; family SG8-39; genus JBFKUL01. The sequence continues at coordinate 674 of JBFKUL010000180.1, forward strand.
CGCTCACCGAGTACCGGTTTCACACCCGGACCGCCCGACATTTCTTCTGCAAGATCTGCGGCATCTATCCGTTCCACCGCAAACGCGTGGCGCCCGACAGCTTCGGCGTCAACGTGTTCTGCCTGCACGATTTCGAGCCATCGGGCATTCCGGTGCGCCAGGCTGTGGGTGCGGGTATGCCTTGAGCGGCGCGCTCGCCGCCGACATCGCGCGGCGTCAGCCGGCCAAAGGAGGATTCCAGATGCTTACCGGTGGATGCTTGTGCGGGGCGGTCCGATTCGAGATTTCGGGCCGGCTCGGTCCGGTGGTGTACTGCCACTGCTCAATGTGCCGCCGCTCGAGCGGTTCGGCCTTCGCTGCGAACGCCTCGGTCAAGACGGCGTCGTTCAGGGTGCTGCAGGGCGACGAGGTCATTGCCGAGTACCGGTCCTCGGAGGATTTCTTCCGCGCGTTCTGCTCGCGCTGCGGTTCGCCGCTCTACGGCCGCTCGCCTTCAGCGCCGCAAATTCGTCGCATCCGGCTCGGCGCCCTCGACAGCGATCCCGGCGTGCGCTGTGTCGGTCACGTCTGGGTCGGCTCGAAGGCCCCATGGCACGAGATCACGGATAACATCGGCCAATTTCCTGGCATGCCGCCGCGCACTCATCTGCTGCCGCCATGAGCCGCGCGCACGCTGCGGGCAGCCTAAAAGGACGCCGATGCGACTATGGAGCCTGCATCCGAAGTACCTCGACGCCCGCGGCCTGGTCGCCTTGTGGCGCGAAGGACTGCTTGCGCAGGCCGTTCTGCGAGGACAAACCAGGGGCTACCTGCACCATCCACAGCTCGCGCGCTTCCGCGAGCAGCGCTTGCCCGTCGGATTCATGGCCGAGTATCTGCGGTGCGTGTGCGACGAGGCGGCGCAGCGCGGCTACCATTTTGCGGCGGACAGAATTAGCGCCGCCCGAGCGTCGGGGCGCCTGCTCATTCCCCGCGGGCAGCTCGAGTTCGAGTGGCGCCACCTGATGAACAAGCTCAAGACGCGCGATCCGCAGTGGCGGGCGAGATTGGCGAAGGTGCGGCGCAGTCAGCCGCACCCGCTCTTTCGGGTGATCCCCGGCGGCGTCGCGCCGTGGGAGAAGGGCGCTGCTGCGGTCAAGCGGGCGCCGAAGTCGCGCCCGCGCCGGCGCGTTCAGTCGGCGTAGCCCGGCAGCTCGCGATCGAGCACCCGCATCATCGCCTCGAAATACAACCGCTCCCGTTCGGCGCGGGAGTGACGGTCGTTCTCGGGCGGTGCCTGCACCTGCGCCACGATTTCCTCGGAGAGCACTTCGATCGGCTTGCCCGCGCCCATCGCCAGCACCTGGGTGCGGCAGACGCGCTCGAGCATGTAAAGCCGCCGGTAGGCCTGCGCCACGGTGTCGCCGACGACCAGCACGCCGTGGTTTTTCATGAACAGCACGCACTTGTCCCCGATCATTTTCGCCAGGCGCTCGCCTTCCTCGGGAAAATCGGCCGTGCCGGGGTACACATCGTCGTAGGCCACGTGGCCGTGAAAGAACGCCGCGGTCTGGTTCGCCGGCAGCAGTCGATTGTCCTTGAGCATGTTGAGCGCGAGCGCCCAGGTCTGGTGCGTGTGGAGCACGACGCGCGCGCCGCAGAGGCGGTGGATCGGGGCGTGGATGCACTGCGCCGAGAGCTCGACTACGCCCTCGCCCTCGAGGGTGGCGCCGGACTCGTCGAACACGATCATGTCGCGCGCGCGCGCCTCCGACCAGTGCAGGCCGAAGGGCAGGATCAGGTAGCGATCGCTCGTGCCCGGCACCGTCACGGTGAAGTGGTTGTCGATGCCCTCGTCGAGCTCGTGCAGCGTTGCGAGGCGGTGCGCAGCGGCGAGGTGGACCTTCGCCTGGCGCACGGGATCGAGGGCAGGGGAGGTGCTGAGCGGATGAACGGACATGGCGAGGCTCCGGCGGCAGGGTGTGCAGCACGCAGTATAGCGAGGCCCGGAGCGGCGGGTGTGCCGGTTTCGCGATACATCGAACCGGCGCTGGAAATGCCCGGGCGCATGGGCCATGATCGGGACGGGTTCGGACGCCGCGACCGCGGCAAGAACCCGGTTGCAACGACATGATCAGGATCCGCGAACTCGATCACATCGTGCTGCGCGTCGTCGACCTGGCGGCGATGCTGCGCTTTTACTGCGACGTGCTCGGTTGCCGCATCGAAAAACGCCAGGAGGCGCTCGGCCTGGTGCAGCTTCGCGCCGGGCGCTCGCTGATCGATCTCGTGCCGGTGCAGGGTAAGCTCGGCCGCGTCGGGGGCGCTGCACCTGGGCGCGAGGGCCGCAACCTGGATCATTTCTGTCTGCGGGTCGAGCCCTTCGACGAGGCGGCGATCCGCCGGCATCTGGAGGCCGAGGGCGTCGAGGCGGGCGCGCTCGAAGCTCGTTACGGCGCCGAAGGCATGGGCCCGTCGATCTACGTGAGCGATCCCGAAGGCAACACGGTAGAGCTGAAGGGGCCGCCGACGGTCGCCGCGCCGAAGCCCGAGGCCTAACGTCATGTGGCAATACGCTGTCAAGGTCGCGCTCACCGCCGTGGTCGTGGTGGCGGTCGCCGAGCTCGCCAAGCGCAGCTCGTTCTGGAGTGCGCTGCTCGCGTCGCTGCCGCTCGTGTCGCTGCTCGCCTTCGTCTGGCTGTACCTGGACACCGGCGATCACGAGCGCATCGCCGCGCTCTCGCAGGGGATTTTCTGGCTGGTGCTCGCCTCGCTGCCGCTGTTTCTGGTGCTGCCCGCGCTGCTGCGCGGGGGCTGGCCGTTCTGGCCGAGCCTGGGCGCTTCGTGCGCCGTGACGGTTGGCGCATACTTTGGGCTGATCTGGGCGCTCGCTCGACTTGGCGTGCGCCTCTGACCGCGCACCCGACGCAATCCGAACCATGAACGAAACCGTCGCCCCCAAGCGCTCCTACGCCCTGCTCGTCGTGTTCCTCGCGGTCGTCGCGCTCGCCGCGTCCAGCGGCGTGATGTTCCGCCCGGGAGAGTGGTATGCGGCGCTTGCCAAGCCGCCTTGGACGCCGCCCGACTGGGTGTTCGGGCCGGTGTGGGCGGTGCTCTACGTGTTCATCGCGATCGCGGGCTGGATCATCTTCTCGCTGCCGGGCACGCGGCTCGCGCGCGGGCTTTGGGTGGCGCAGCTCGCGTTGAACGCGCTGTGGTCGTTCCTGTTCTTCGGGCTGCAGTCGACCTGGCTCGCGCTCGCCGACATCGTCGCGCTGATGGTGTGCATCTCGTTCCTGATGTATGTGGCCGACACTGTGAGCCGCACCGCCATGTGGCTGCTCGCGCCCTACCTGGCCTGGGTGGGCTACGCTTTCACGCTGAACGCAGCGATCGTGCTCGGTAATCCGCATTGATGACGCAGCTCTCCAACGCGCGCGCCGACACGCACAGCAAGATCATCGGCTACCTGCTGTGGATCTTCGGCTTCACCGGAGCGCACCGCTTCTACTTCGGGCGGCCCGTGAGCGGCACGATCTGGTTCTTCACGCTCGGGTTGCTCGGCATCGGCTGGCTGATCGACGTGTTTCTCATTCCCTGGATGGAGCGCACCGCGGAACTGCGCTTCACGCCCGGTCCAATCGACTACTCGGTCGCCTGGCTGCTGCTGACCTTCCTGGGGATCTTCGGCGTGCACCGCTTCTACATGGGCAAGTGGGGCACCGGCCTGATCTATCTGTTCACGCTCGGCCTGTTCCTGGTCGGCGTGCTCTACGATTTCTGGACGCTCAATTCGCAGCTGAGCGAGGCGAACCGCATGCGCGGAGGGCGTTGACGATGACTGGACGGCTCGCGGACAAGGCTTCACTGGTGCTTGGCGCGGGATCGGTGGGCGAGGGCGTCGGCAACGGCCGCGCCATCTGCATCGCGTTTGCGCGCGAAGGCGCGCGCCTCGTCGGCGCGGACCTGAAGCTCGCCGCGGCCAAGGACACCGCCGAGCGCATTGCGAAGGAAGGTCATCGCATGCTCGCGCTCGAGGGCGACGTCACCAAAGAAGCGGATCTCAAGCGCACCGTCGAGGCGACGCTTGCCGAGTTCGGGCGCATCGACGTGCTGGTGAACAATGTCGGCGGCAGCATCCCGGGCGGACCCGAGGAGATCACGCCGGACGCCTGGCGTCTGCAGTTCGAGCACAACCTGCATTACGCGTACCTCTCGACCCGCATGGTCGCGCCGATGATGGTCAAGCAAGGCGGCGGCGCGATCGTCAACATTTCCTCGATCGCGGGCCTGCGCCATCTGGGCAACGATCTCGCCGCCTATGCCGCCGCCAAAGCCGGGCTGCAGCAGTTCTCGCGCGTCGCCGCGGTGCGCTACGCGCCGCACAACGTGCGCATCAACACGGTGATCCCAGGGCTGATGTTCACGCCGCTGGTGACCGAGCGCCTTGCCAAACAGCAGTCCGGGGGCGATGCCGAGGCGTTGATCAAGAAGCGCCATGCCAAGCCGCCGATGGGACGCATGGGCGACGCGTGGGATGTCGCCTGGGCCGTGGTTTACCTCGCCTCGGACGAGGCAAAATACGTCACCGGCGCCGAGATTGTGGTGGACGGCGGGCTCACCGCGACCATCCGCTGAGCCGGACGCGCAGCCGATGGACAGGAGCACCATGAACGTCGCCGTCGTCACATTCGATGGATTCAACGAGCTCGATTCCTTCATTGCCGCGGCGATGATCAATCGCGTCAAGCGGCCCGAGTTGACGGCGCGCATCGTGTGCCCGCAGGCGCAGGCCACCTCGATGAACGGGGTCGTGGTGCGGTCGCAGGCGCCGCTCGAATCGGTCGCCGAAGCCGACGCAGTGGTGATCGGCAGCGGCGCACGTACACGCGACTGGGTGCGCGATGACGCGCTCATGGCGCGCCTGCGGCTCGATCCGTCGCGCCAACTCGTCGCCGCGCAGTGCTCCGGCGCGCTGGTGCTCGCGAAGCTCGGCCTGCTCGCCGACCTGCCCGCGTGCACCGACTCGAAGACCAAGCCCTGGGTGGAGGCGGCCGGTGTGCGCGTGCTCGATCAGCCTTTCTTCGCACGCGGCAACCTCGCCACCGCGGGCGGCTGCCTGTCATCGCACTATCTCGCGGTTTGGGTGATCGCGCGGCTCGCCGGGCGACGCGCCGCCCAGGGCGTGCTGCATTACGTCGCGCCGGTCGGCGAAAAGGACGAGTACGTGGCGCGCGCCTTCGCCGCGATCGGCCAGTACCTGCCGCAAGACGAGCGCGCGGAAGCCTGAAACGCCCCCGCGAAGCTCAGAGCACCCGTACGATCCAGTCGGCGATGTGCGCGAGCTCCTCGGGGCACACGGCGTGCCCCATCGGGTAGTCGTGCCATTCCACCTTGTAGCCGAGCGCCTCGAGCATTTCGCGCGAGCGCCGCGCGCGGTCCATCGGGATCATCTCGTCCTGCGAGCCGTGCGCCATGAGAATCGGCGCATCGAGCCCCGCGGCGTGCCGTTCGGCCTCCACGGTGCCGGCGAGCGGCAAGTAGGTCGAGAGCGCCATGACGCCGGCGAGCCGCTCCGGGTAGCGCAGCCCGGTGTGAAGCGCGATCGCGCCGCCCTGCGAGAATCCGGCGAGCACGATGCGCCGCGCGGCGATGCCGCGCGCTTTCTCGCGCTCGACGAGGTCCGCGAGCTGCGCCTCGGAGGCGCGCACGCC
>JBFKUL010000181.1:0-6352 GCA_041635755.1 Burkholderiales bacterium
CCTCAAGAGCAATTCAGGCTCGAAACGGAGCATGATTACGGATCCGGAATCGGTGTCTGCGGCGTGGTTTGTCAAGGGAATCGGTCGAACAAGTACGACTTTTGACAACATATATCACGCGGTTCTTCGACGAATGCGTGACGTAATCCACGGTTATCCGCAATCAAGGACGGAAAGATAAGCTCCCGTTGGCGCCCCTCCCCCGCGCCAGCCAGGCCCATGTCGAGCGACGCGACGCTTCGAAAGCGTCCGCAGACTTCCAACAGTACGCCCGGCTCTTGGGTGCCTGAAGATCATCTTCGGCGCCGGGGCCGCGGGGCGCCGTTGCGCGCCGCACGCCGCCGACCCCGACTTGCGGCAATCCGCGCTATGCGTGCACCATCTGCTTGAACGACCTGGAGGTGCAATGAGCGACATCGGGAACTGGGCGTTTCCGGCCGAGTTGCGGCCAACGCAGGATGATCTGCGTTTCGACCTTGCGCGCACCCTTGGCGCGATGGTGCTGGTGCGCGCCGAGATCCCCGAGGACGCCTTCACGGCGCCGATTCTGGGCACCGAGCGCGCAGGCAACGGCGTCGTGATCCGCGACGACGGCCTGGTGCTGACCATCGGCTACCTGATCACCGAGGCAACGACGATTTGGCTGACCACCAACGACGGTGCCGCGGTGGCGGGCCATCCGCTCGCCTATGACCAGCCGACCGGCTTTGGGCTGATCCAGCCGCTCGGTCCGCTCAAGGCGCCGGCGCTGGAGCGGGGCCCGGCCTCGTCGTGCCGCGTCGGTGACGACGTCGTGATCGCCGGCCATGGCGGGCGCGAACACGCCCTCAAATCCACGGTCTTTGCCAAGCGCGAATTCGCCGGCTACTGGGAGTACGTGCTGGATGAGGCGATCTTCACCGCGCCGGCACACCCGCTTTGGGGCGGCGCAGCACTGATCGGCAGCGATGGGCGATTGCTCGGCATCGGCTCGCTGCTGGTCGAGGAGCGCGTCGGCGACGAGACCGTGCAGGGCAACATGATGGTGCCGGTGGAGCTGCTCGATCCGATTCTCGACGACCTGGTCACTCGTGGCCGTTCAAGCCGACCGCCGCGGCCATGGCTGGGGGCCTATATCACCGAGGTCGACGGCCATCCGGTATTGGCGGGCTTCGCGAGCGGCGGGCCGGCCGAGCGCGCCGGGATGCAGGTCGGCGATCGCGTGCTCGAGGTCGCCGGTGGGGCGGTTACGGGGCTGGCGGACCTGTTCCGCCGCGTCTGGCGCGTGGGGCCGGCGGGCGTCGAAGTGCCACTCACGATCTCCCGGCGCGGGGTGCGCACCACGCTGCAACTGCGTTCCGCCGATCGCGCGGATTTCCTCAAGAAGCCGTACCTGCACTGAGCGCCTTACTCGAGGCGCCGCAGGGCTAGACCGCGTCGGCCTCCTCGGCAAAGCGCGGTTCGCCGTAGTCCTGCGGATCGAACGCCTTGTCGCCCTCGTCGTCGAGGAGGCCGCCCGGCCTGAGGCCGGCGAAGTCGAACAGCTTGCGATCCAGAAGGTGCGAGGGCCGCACGTCCGAAAGCGCTCGCAGAATCGACTCGATGCGCCCGGGGTGGCGTTTCTCCCATTCGATGAGCATGCCGCGTACCACCTGGCGTTGAAGGTTGTCCTGCGAGCCGCACAGCGTGCAGGGAATGATCGGGAACGCCTTCATCTGCGCGAAAGCGGCGAGATCGCGCTCCTTGACGTAGGCAAGCGGGCGGATCACGGTGTGGCGACCGTCGTCGGAAACGAGCTTGGCGGGCATCGCCTTGAGCTTGCCGCCGTAGAAAAGGTTCAGGAAGAACGTTGCGAGAATGTCGTCGCGATGATGGCCGAGCGCGATCTTGGTCGCGCCGAGCTCCCCCGCGACGCGGTACAGCACGCCTCGGCGCAGCCGCGAGCACAGCGAGCACATCGTCTTGCCCTCTGGAATCACGCGCTTGACGATGGAGTAGGTGTCCTGCTCGACGATGCGGAAGGGCACGCCGCGTACCGCGAGGTACTCGGGTAGCACACGCTCGGGGAACCCCGGCTGCTTCTGGTCGAGGTTTACCGCAATCAACTCGAAGGCGACCGGCGCCTTGCGCCGGAGCGCGAGCAGGACCTCCAGCAGACCGAAGCTGTCCTTGCCGCCAGAGAGGCAGACCATGACGCGGTCGCCTTCCTCGATCAGGTTGAAATGCGAGATCGCCTCGCCCACCTGACGGCGCAGGCGTTTGGCGAGCTTGTTCGCGTCAAGCTCGCTCTTGCGCGGGTCGCGCTGAACACGTACCAGCGGCCTGGCGCTCATTCAGGCGACACCATCTTCAGGCCGACGATGCCGGCAATGATCAGCCCGATGCAGGCGAGGCGCACCAGCGTACGCGGCTCGCCGAACAGGATCATTCCGAGGATCGCCACGCCGGCCGCGCCGATACCGGTCCACACTGCATAGCCGGTGCCGATGGGAATGGTCTTCACGGCGAGCGCGAGAAAGTACACGCTCGCGATCATCGCCGCGCCGGTGACCACCGAGGGCCACAGCCGCGTGAAGCCCTCGGTGTACTTCAGTCCGATCGCCCATATGATTTCCATTACTCCTGCGATGCCAAGCCAGATCCAGGCCATGCCGGCTCCTAGACGAACACCGAGCGACCGCCGTCCACCGCGATGATGTGCCCGGTGACGAAGGGCGCGGTAACGAGAAAGTGTACCGCCTGGGCGATATCGGCAGGGTCGCCCACCCGTGCAAGCGGCGTGGTGGCTACCACGCGCCGGCGCTCCGCGGTCTCGAACTGACCGTCTTCGGGCCAGGCGATGGCGCCGGGCGCGACGCCGTTGACGCGTACCTTCGGCGCGAGCTCGAGCGCCAGCGAACGCGTGAGCGCTGCAAGACCGGACTTGGCGATGCTGTAGACAACATAGCTCTTGAGCGGGCGCTCGGCGTGGATGTCGACGATGTTGACGATCGATCCCTTGGACTTGGCGAGGTGCGGTGCGGCTTCCTGGGACAGGAAAAGCGGAGCACGCAAGTTCGAGCCCACCAGCTCGCTCCAGTGCTTGGCTTTGATCCGACCCACCGGGGTCGCATAGAACATCGACGCATTGTTCACGAGCAGGTCGAGCCGGCCAAAGCGCTTCACCACTGCATCGATCAACGCTTCGGCAGCGCCCTCTTCGAGCAACTCCTGCTTCACGCAAAAAGCGCTGCCGTCACGCTGTGCGTTCAGCTCGGCCTCAAGTTTTACCGCATCGACCTTTGCGCCGCGGTAATGCAGCGCGACCGAAGCGCCCGCTGCGTGCAGACGCCGGGCGATCGCCGCGCCGACGCGCTTTGCCGCGCCCGTCACCAGCGCCACCCTGCCCTTCATCGAATCGTCCATCGCCCGCTGCAGACTGAAACGCGAATTGCGGATTCTACCCAACTGGGTAACCTTGCCGCGGTGCGCCCCTCGCCCCTTCCATCGCCCGATCCGGACGCGCTTGCCGCGAGCAAGGCGCTAAGCGCGCTGATCGAGAGCGAAATCGAGCAGGCCGGCGGGTGGATTCCCTTCGTGCGCTACATGGAGCTTTCACTCTACGCGCCAGGGCTGGGCTACTACGCCGGCGGCTCGACGAAGCTCGGGGCACAGGGTGATTTCGTCACCGCGCCGGAGTCCGGCGTGCTGTTTGCGCGCACGCTGGCGCGCCAGGTGGCGCCGCTGCTCGATGAGGGCGGCGAGATGCTCGAGTTCGGCGCCGGCAGCGGTGCGCTTGCCGCCGCGCTGCTTGCCGAACTGAAACGGCTGGGAATCGAACCGGCGGTCTACCTGATTCTCGAGCCGAGCAGCGAGCTCGCCGAACGCCAGCGTACACGGCTCGCAAGCACGGGAGTCGCCGCGCGCGTCAAGTGGATCGAGCGTCTGCCGCAGCGCTTTCGCGGCGTGATGATCGCCAACGAGGTGGTCGACGCGATGCCGGTCCACGCACTGGCCTGGACGAGCGCAGGCGTGTTCGAGCGCGGCGTGGGGCTAAGCGAGGGCGTTCTGGCGTGGTCCGACCGACCGGCGCGTGGCGCCGCGCTCGCGGCCGCAAAGGCCATCGCGATCGAGCCGCCGCCCTCCGGGCGCTATGAGAGCGAGATCAACCTCTACGGCCGCGCCTGGATACGCGCTTTGGCGCGAAGCCTGGAAGCCGGCGCGCTGCTGGTGATCGACTACGGGTTCCCCGCCCGCGAGTACTATCACCCGCAGCGCTCGATGGGCACGCTCATGTGCCACTACCGCCACTACGCGCACGGCGACCCGTTTTTTCATCCCGGCCTTCAGGACATCACGGCGCACGTCGACTTCAGCGCTTTGGCGCATGCCGCGACCGATTCCGGATTCGAGCTGCTCGGCTATGCGACGCAGGCGAGCTTTCTGGTGAACTGCGGCATGACCGATGTGCTCTCGGAGACCGATCCCGAGGACATCGCGCGCTACGCACCGCTCGCCGCCGAGGCGAACCGGCTCGTTTCACCTGCCGAAATGGGCGAGCTTTTCAAGGTGCTCGCCGTCGGACGCGGGGTCGCCGCGCCACTTATCGGGTTCACACAGGGCGATCGCTCGCGTACGCTCTAGTCATGCGAAGCGTGCTGTGTCTTGCTCTTGCCCTTTGCGCGGCACTCGCCGGTGCAGCACCGGGCGTGCACGAGCAGGCGGTGGCGCAGGCCAAGCAGCGCTGGGCGACCAGTCCGCATGGGCCGATGCTCGAGCGCATCCTGCCGCCCGGCTTCGGGCCGCACATGCTGCCCGAGCCCGATTCGCGCGGCGCGGCGCTGACCGTGCGCTACTGCGTTCAGTGCCACAACCTGCCCAATCCGGCCATGCATCACGCGGCGAAATGGCCGGGAATCGTCGAGCGCATGGCGCTGCGCATGCACGGGCGCGGCAACATGGGCGAGCTGATGCACGAGATGATGGCGGGCGTGAAGGCCCCGACCACCGAAGAGGAGAAGGCGCTCGTTGCTTATCTTCGCAAGCACGCCCAGAAGCCGCTCGACCCGACGCGCTACCCCGAAGTGAACCGCCCCAGCGGCGAGCCGTTCAAGCTAGCCTGCCAGCAATGCCACGTGCTGCCCGATCCCAAGCGTCATACCGCGGAGGAGTGGCGCCGCGTCGTGGCGCGCATGCAGAGAAACATGGAGTGGATGAATCGGGTGGTGGGCACGCAGCCCGTTCCCGGCGAGCCCCAGTTGCGCATCGACGACATCGTGGGGTTCCTCGCGAAGCACGCGAAAAAGCCCTAGTGCCGGAACTGCGGGGCGCGGTGAGCTTGCTCTAGTGCGTGCCCCGCGCGAGTGGGCGCGCGCATGGGTCGACGTTAATTCAGGAAAGGGACCGCCATGCCGCGCGCGACGGCGGGACGGCGCGAAATAATGTCGAACCAGCGCTTCACGTTCGGGAACTCGGCCAGGTCGACGCGATGCCACGCGTGTCGCGCGATCCATGGAAAGGTCGCGATATCGGCGATCGAGTATTCGCCTGCGGCGAGGTAGGTGCGGCCCTCGAGGTGCCGATCCATCACGCCGTACAGGCGCTTGGCTTCGGCGACGTAACGCTCGGTGCCGTAGGGTACTTCGTCCTTCTTTGCGCGAATGAAATGGTGCGCCTGGCCGAACATCGGGCCGACGCCGCCCATCTGCCACATCAGCCACTGCAGCGCCTCGTACTTGTCGCGCACCGAGCGCGGCAGGTATTTGCCGGTCTTGCCCGACAGATAGATGAGGATTGCACCGGATTCGAACATGCTGATCGGCTTGCCGTCCGGGCCCTGCGGGTCGACGATGGCCGGGATGCGATTGTTCGGGCTGATGGCGAGGAATTCGGGCGCGAACTGCTGCCCCTTGCCGATGTCGATCGGGTGTGCGCGATACGGCAGGCCGCATTCCTCCAGCATAATGGACGCCTTGCGGCCGTTTGGCGTTCCCCAGGTATACAGCTCGATCATGTGGGTTCCTTGTCGATTGCAGCGCGGCAGTGTAGCGTCCCCGGCCCCGCTTCGCGCAGTCCCTGTTTCACCGTGCTGAAATGGTTGCTGACGATCGTCATCGCGCTCGTGATCATCGCCATCGCCATGCCTTGGCTGCGGCGCCGCGGGCTCGGGCGTCTGCCCGGAGATCTGCGAGTGCGCGTGAAAGGGCGCGACTACTACGTGCCCATACTCAGTACCATTATCCTGTCGCTGATCGCGGTGCTGATCGGACGCCTGATCTGAGCCGCGCCGCACCCTATCCAAGGAGCGCGCCATGAACCTTGCCGCATTCGAAGCCGAACTTAAACGCGACGGCTTTCTCGAGATCGAGACCAAGTCGATGAAGCCCAACGTCTC
>JBFKUL010000182.1:0-6348 GCA_041635755.1 Burkholderiales bacterium
CACCACAGCCGCTTCCTGGGCGCTCTTCATGCCCTCCCAGAACAGCACGAACTCGTCGCCGCCCAGGCGCGCCAGGCAGTCCTCGCGACCGAGCGTGTTGGCGACCCGTTCGGCTACGGCGCGCAGCAGCGCATCGCCCGCGTCGTGACCGAGCGAGTCGTTGACCAGGTTGAAGCGGTCGAGATCGAAGTAGAGCAGCGCGAGCTGCCCGCGGCTGCGCGCCGCGGTGAGGATGGCGTGGCTTGCGCGGTCGTTCAGCAGCACCCGGTTCGGCAGGCCGGTGAGCGCATCGCGCGTCGCGAGGTAGTGAATGCGCTCCTCGGCCTGCTTGCGCGCCGTGATGTCGGCGCCGGTACCACGATACCCCTTGAGACGGCCGTTCGCGTCGAGCACCGGCACGCCGCTGACCGACTGCCAGATCACGCGCCCGGACTTGGTGATCGAGCGGTGCACAAAATCGCGGAACGGTCGTCCCTGTGCTGCCTGGCGCGCGAACCATTCCTCGGTCGCGCGGGACTCGCCGAGCGGCATCAGCTCGCGCGGCGTGCGCCCCAACAGCTCGGCGGGCGAATAACCCAGCACCGCCTCGACCCGGTCCGACAGGAACGAGAAGCGCCAGCCGGGGTCGGTTTCCCAGACGTATTCGCCCGCTGTTTCGATCACGTCGCGGAAGCGTCGCTCGCGGTCGGCCAACGCCTGCTTCGCCTGGCGCTCCGCGCGCACGTCGCGGATGACCGCCTGCACCACCGTCCGGCCACGCTCGAGATACGATCGCCCGGCCACCTCGACCGGGATTTCGCTGCCGTCCAGCCGCCGCAAGCGCCGCGGCAAGAATTCCGTCACGCTTGGGGCTGCAGCGTCGCCACGCTGCCGATCGCGGTGCCGCTCGAGCTCCTCCGGGTGCACCAGCCGCTCGAGCGACAGGCCCACGGCCTCTTCGGCGGAGCGCGCACCGATCAGCTGCAATGCCGCCGGGTTGGCGTACTCGATGACACCGCCCGAGTGCACCACGACGCCATCGGGCGAAAGCTCAACGAGCTTGCGGTAGCGCTCCTCGGCGTCGCCAAGCGCCTGCTCGGTGCGTACGCGCGCATCGATGTCGACCACGGTTCCGGAAATACGCCGCGCCCAGCCCTCCGTGCCGCGCCCGGTGACGCGTCCGGTGGATAGCATCCAGTGCCATTCGCCGTCCTCGCCGCGCACCCGGTACTCGACACGGTAGAGCGGCGTCTCGCCCTTCACGGCGCGCGCGAACGTCTCGCTCACCACCATCTGGTCATCCGGATGCACCCGCTTGAGCAGGCTCGAGGCGCGGGCGACCCCCGCGCCGGGCTCGAAGCCGAGCGTTCGTGCCCAGTTCTCCGAAAGGTGCACGGTGTCCTCGTCCAGATCGAAATCCCAGAACGCCTGATTGCCGCCCTCGAGCGACAACTCGAGGCGTTCTTTTGCCTCCGCCAGCGCGTGCTCGGCGCTGCGCTGCGACGTGATATCGCGGCCTATGCCCCGGTAGCCGAGGAACGCGCCGTTCGCGTCGAGCCGCGGCTCCCCGGAGATGAGGTGAACGCGCGGCGCGCCGCCGATATCGCGGCGCGTGACCTCGAGATCGTGAAACGGCGCCCGCGCCGCGAGCATCGATTCGTGCGCGGCGCGTGCGTCAGGCGCGAATTCGAGGCCCTCGACCTCCGAGAGCCGTTTGCCGAAGGTGCGGCCGTGGCCGAGCAGCTCGAGCATCGGCGCGCCGCCCGCAAGCCAGCTGATGCGGTGCTCCGGATCGCTTTCCCAGAACCAGTCCGCCGACAGCGCCGTCAGGCTGCGGAAACGCTCGGTCTCCGCGCGCAGCGCGAGGATCGTATCCTCGCCGCGCTGCACCGCGCCGCGCAGCAGCGCGACGATCAGCCCGCCGGCAAAGAGCGCCAGCAGGACCGCATCGAGCAGCGGCGTACCCTGCGGGCCGAGCCGCGAACCGAGCCATTCGGAGACGGCGAGCCCGATCGCGCCGGCGAGCGAGACGTAGATGAGCACGCCGCGCAACGCACGGTCATTGCGGATGCGCTTGGTCAGCTGCCGCAGTCGATTCACGGACGTTCAGCGCGTGGCAGGCGCAACTTCGCGCGCGGGAGGCGCCACCTTGAGCACTTCTTCGATGGTGGTCAGCCCGGCGGCCACCTTCATCGCGCCGCTGATGCGCAGCGCCTTCATGTGCTCCTTGAACGCGAGCTCGCGGATCTTTACCAGGTCGGCGCCGGCCGCAACCTGCTCCTTGATGGCGTTGGAATACACCAGCGTCTCGTAGATACCGATGCGGCCGCTGTAGCCGGTCATGCGGCACTCGAGGCAGCCGATCGGCTTGTAGATCGAGCCCGGACGCTTTGCCTTCCACGGCGCCACCAGCATGTCCCACGCGCCCTCGTCCTCGGAGCGGTTGAGCTCGACCTTCTGCTTGCAGTGCGGGCACAGCGTGCGCACCAACCGCTGCGCCATGACGCCATTGAAGGTGGCGTTGAGCAGATACGGCGGCACGCCGAGCTCCAGCAGCCGCGCCACCGCGCTCGGCGCGTCGTTGGTGTGCAGCGTCGAGAGCACCAGGTGGCCGGTCAGCGCAGCCTGAACGGCCATTTCGGCGGTCTCCTGGTCGCGGATCTCTCCGACCATGATGATGTCGGGGTCCTGGCGCATCAGCGCGCGCACCCCCTCGGCAAAGCCCAGGTCGATCGCACCCTGAACCTGCATCTGGTTGAACAGCGGCTCGACCATCTCGATCGGGTCCTCGATGGTGCAGACGTTCACCTCGGGCGTCGCGAGCTGCTTAAGCGTCGAGTACAGCGTGGTGGTCTTGCCCGAGCCGGTCGGGCCCGTGACGAGCACGATGCCGTTCGGCTTCTCGGTCATCTCGCGCCAGCGCGCGTGGTCCTCATCCGAGAAGCCGAGGTCGCGGAAGTCGCGCACCAGCACCTCGGGATCGAAGATGCGCATCACCAGCTTCTCGCCGAATGCGGTGGGCAGCGTCGAGAGCCGCAGCTCGATTTCCTGGCCGACCAGGGTGCGCGTCTTGATGCGGCCGTCCTGGGGGCGGCGCTTCTCGACCACGTCCATGCGGCCGAGGATCTTGATGCGGCTGGTCATCGCGTTCAGCACCGCCGCCGGAATCTGGTAGACCTGGTGCAGCACGCCGTCGATGCGGAAGCGCACGATACCGACGTCGCGCCGCGGCTCGATGTGGATGTCGCTCGCGCGCTGCTCGAAGGCGTACATCCACAGCCAGTCGACGATGCGCACGATCGGCGCGTCGTTGGCGTCGAGTTGCTTGTTGGAGGCGCCGAGCTCGACCAGCTGCTCGAAGTTCGACAGGTTCGAGGCCCCTGCGGTGCTCTTGTTGGCGCCCTTGATCGACTTGGCGAGGTTGTAGAACTCGACCTGATAGCGCTCGATGTCGAGCGGGTTGGCGATCACCCGCTTGATGCCGAGCTTGAGCATGCCGGCAAGCTCGCGTTCCCATTCGCGAATGTAGGGCTCGGCGGTCGCGATCACGGCTTCCTTCGCGCTCACGCTGACCGGCAGGACGCGAAAGCGCGTCGCGTAGGCGCTCGACATCACCTCGGTGACTGCGGAGAAGTCGATCTTGAGGGGATCGATGTGCAGATAGTCCATCCCGGTGCGCTTGGCGAGCCACTCGGTCAGGGTCTCGAGCGCAAGCGGCCGGTGGGCCGGCCCACTCTGGCGCCACTTCTGCTCCGCCACGACGACAAGTGGATGGTGGCTGCCGCGATAATGGCGCCGGTCCTTCTTCAGCTGCTCGGCGGCGGCGGCATCGACCATGCGGTCTTCGATCAGCCAATCGAGCACCTCCAGCAGCGTCAGGCGACGCTCGGTGGTCGGGCTCTGGACGGCTTGTTGCATGTCGGCGAAGCGGTCCCCGCAAAAAGGACCCGGACACTATACCGCATAGATAGAATCCCGATTCATGGCAAGCCGCTCTCCCGCTCTGGCCCCCGAGGTGCGACCGCGCGAGGTCTGGGCGTGGAGCATGTACGACTTCGCCAATTCGGGCTACACGACGGTCGTCATTACCGCCGTGTTCAATGCCTACTTCGTTGCCGCGGTGGCCGGCAAGGCCCCCTGGGCGACCTTTGCCTGGACCGCGGCGCTGTCCGTGTCCTACGTGGCGATCCTGCTGACCGCGCCGCTGGTGGGCGCCTGGGCGGATGCCCACGCGGCGAAGAAACGCCTGCTTCTCGTTTCCACGGTGGGGTGCGTGCTGTTCACCGCCGGACTCTGGTTTGCTTCGCCCGGCTCGGTCGCGCTGGCGATCGTGCTGGTGATCCTGTCGAACTATTTCTTCGGCACCGGCGAGAACCTGATCGCCGCGTTCCTGCCCGAGCTGGCCGACGCGCGCGCCATGGGCCGCGTCTCGGGCTGGGGCTGGAGCTTCGGCTACCTTGGCGGACTGCTCGCGCTCGGGATCTGTCTCGCCTACATTACCTGGGCGCAGGACCAGGGTCATACGGCGGCGCAGTTCGTGCCGGTGACGATGCTGATCACCGCGGCGCTGTTCGCCCTTGCCGCGACGCCGACGTTCTTGTTCCTGTCGGAGCGGGCGCGCCCGCAACGCGCGGCGGCACGAGGCGTGCTGCGCGAGGCCTGGGCACGCGTGCACCGCACGATCCGCCATGCCGGTGAATACCGGGATCTGCGGCGCTTTCTCATCTGCATGCTGTTCTACCAGGCCGGCATCACGGCGGTGGTGGCGCTCGCGGCGATCTACGCCGAGCAGGCGATGAAGTTCACCACGCAGCAGACCATCGTGCTGATCCTGGTGGTCAACGTGACCGCCGCGCTCGGCGCCTTCGGCTTCGGCTACCTGCAGGACGCGATTGGCCACGTGCGCGCGATGGCGCTGGTGCTGCTCGGCTGGATCGCGATGGTGCTGATCGCCGGCACCGCCGAGAGCGCGGCTGCGTTCTGGCTGGCGGCGAACCTTGCCGGCCTGTGCATGGGGTCATCCCAAGCCGCAGGTCGCGCCATCGTCGGCCTGTTGGCGCCGCCCGCACGCCTCGCGGAATTCTTCGGCCTGTGGGGCCTGGCGGTGAAATCCGCCTCGATCTTCGGCCCGCTCACCTACGGCGTCGTCACCTGGGTGTTCGAGGGCAATCACCGCCTCGGCATCTTCGCCGTCGGCGTTTACTTCGTCATCGGCCTCGTGCTGCTCACCGGGATCGACATCGAGCGCGGCCGCAGGGCGGCACTCGCGGCCGCGTAAGCGGCAGACGCGTCTCAGCCTTCGAGCTTCGCATCCATGGTGATCTTCGCGTTCAGCACGCGCGACACCGGGCAACCGGCTTTGGCGTTGTTCGCGGCCTTTTCGAAGGCCGCCTTGTCGCCGCCCGGAATCTTCGCCGTCACCTCGAGATGCACGCCGGTGATCGAGAAGCCCGCGTCGGACTTCTCCAGCGATACCGTCGCCGTGGTGCGAATGCGCTCGGCTTTCAGGTTCGCGGCCCCGAGCTGCCCGGACAGCGCCATCGAGAAGCATCCGGCGTGTGCCGCCGCGATCAGCTCCTCGGGATTGGTGCCGGGCGCTTCCTCGAAGCGCATGCCGAAGTTGTAGGGCTTGTCGGCGAGCGCGCCGCTCGCGGTGGAGATCGTGCCTTTGCCGTCCTTCAGACCGCCGTTCCATACGGCAGACGCTTTCCGTTTCATGTTTTCCTCCTGTGCAGGGACTCGGATCTCGGGCGACCGATGGGGACTCGCCGCCCGGCGGGGTTCGTGATCCCGCGGTACGCGCGGACTCGACCCATGCATGATCGCGCAGCACGAGCTTCCGGGCAACCGGAAGGCTCGCCGGATACGTATAATCGATGGCCTGCTTGAGCAATCCTTCGAGGAGGAATCCCATGACGATCAAGATCGGCGACCCGTTGCCGGAGGGCAAGCTTTTCGAGTCCACGGGCTACGACGAGACGACGCATTGCCCGACTCGCCCCGCCGAAGTCAACGTCGCCGAAGCGGTGAAAGGCAAGAAGATCGTGGTGTTCGGCCTGCCTGGCGCGTTCACGCCTACCTGCTCCGCCAAGCACGTGCCGGGCTACCTGCAGCAGTACGATCAGCTCAAGACGAAGAACGTCGACGAAATCTGGTGCGTCTCGGTGAATGACGGCTTCGTCATGGGCGCGTGGGGCCGCGACCAAAAGGCCGGCGGCAAGATCCGCATGCTCGGTGACGGCAGCGCCGCCTGGACCAAGGCGCTCGGGCTGGAGCTCGACACCGGCCCGAACATGGGCTTGCGCATGCGGCGCTTCTCGATGCTGGTGGACAACGGCGTCGTCAAGCAGCTGAACGTCGAAGCCCCGG
>JBFKUL010000183.1:0-6334 GCA_041635755.1 Burkholderiales bacterium
AGCCTGAGCGAGGTGCCGCCGCCCGCCGTCCTCAGGCTGCGCGTGCGCGACCAGGTCGTGATGCTCGACGGCAGCCGCATCTCGCTCACCGTGGGCCGCGACAAGACCTCCGAACTGGTGGTCGCCGAGCTGAGCGCCTCGCGTGCGCACGGACGCATCGAGCTCCGGCAGGGCAAGTACGTGTTCGTGGATCAAAGCGCCAACGGCACCTTCATTACGGTCGAGGGTGACAGCGAGCTCGTGCTGCGGCGCGAGGAATTCGTGCTGCGCGGACGCGGCATCATCACGCTCGGCCAGTCGCGCGACACCGCGAGCGAGCCGATTGCCTTCGCCTGCGAGTAGCGCGCCAAAGTGAAGCCGCCATGCAGACGGCCCCCGACGCCGAGACTCTCGCCCTGCTCGCACAGCTTTTCCGTGGCGAGCGCATCGGCGCGCTCGGCACGCTTCGCGGCGGCACACCGATGGTATCGATGGTGCCGTACATCGTCGAGCAGGATTTCTCGGCGTTCTGGGTGCATGTCAGCCGGCTTGCCTGGCACACGCAGGACATGCTGCGCGATCCGCACGTCGCGCTCTCGATCGCGCAGGCCGACGACCGGCGCACCGATCCCTACACCCTGGCGCGCGTCGTCGTACGCGGAGAAGCAACGCAACTGCCGGCCGAGAGCGAGGATTACCCGCGCCTGAAGCGCGCCTGGCTTGCCCGCTTCGGGCAAGCGCAAACCCACTTTGCGCTTGCCGATTTTTCGTTCTGGCGCCTTGCGCCGCGTGATGCGCGCTTTGTCGCCGGACTCGGTCGCATTCACAATCTCGACGCCGGCGCGCTGCGCGCCGCGGCGAGCGCCCCGGTGCCGCATTGAGCGCCGAGCCCATCGTCGTCGGGGCCGAGCAGCCCTTCGAGAACTTCGAGGCGAGCGCACGCGCCGTGCTGACGACGCTGCAGGCACGCCTGCCCTTCGGACTCTGGATGGTGACCCGCACCGACGGCAACGACTGGATCGTGCTTCAGGCGGTCGACCGCAGCTATGGCGTCAAGCTGGGCGATGTGCTGCACTGGCCGGATTCGTTCTGCGTGCGCATGGTGCGCGGCGAAGGGCCGCAGGTCGCACCGCACTCCAGGATCGTCGGTGTGTACCGCGACGCGCCGATCGCGCAGCAGTTTCCCATTTCGGCCTACATCGGCGTGCCGCTCACGCTGCCGAATGGCGAGCTGTTCGGCACCTTGTGCGCCATCGACCCGCAGCCGCAGTCGCCGGATATCGAACGCGAGCTCCCCATGGTGAAGCTCCAGGCGCGATTGCTCGCTACCCTCCTCGCCCTGGAGATGCAATGCCGCGACGTGCAGCACGCGCTCGATCTGACCCGCGAGGAGGCGCAAACCGATGAGCTTACCGGTCTGGTGAACCGGCGCGGCTGGGAGCGCATCGTGGCGCGCGAGGAGGAGCGCTGCCGCCGGTTCGGCAGCCCCGCAGGCGTAATCTCGATCGACCTCGACAAGCTGAAGGAGGTCAATGACAACGAGGGTCATGCGGCCGGCGACGAGTTGCTGCGGCGCACGGCCGAGGCGCTGCGCCGGGCACTGCGGGGCACCGACGTCGCTGCGCGCATCGGCGGTGACGAGTTCGCGGTGCTGGCGGTGGAGGTTCCGGAAGGCGGCCTGACGCAGCTGGTCGATCGCGTGCGCGCGGCGCTCGATGCCTCGGGCGTCTCGGCCTCGGTCGGTCAGGCGAGGCGCGACCCGCGCATCGGGCTGGAGGCCGCATTCACGCTGGCCGATTCGCGCATGTACGAGGAAAAACATGCTCGCGCCGGGCGCCGGGGCCGCTAAGCACCCGGCTTTGGTGTAAGAAGGACTTATGGCTTGGCCCTGGATCGCTGCCGCTGTCCGCCACGTGCCATGGCGAACGTTGCTCACGAACGCGCCGGTGCTCGCCGATGCGGCGCGCCGCCTTTACAAGGCGCGCGCCGAGCGGAACACGCCGGCGGAAACCTCGGACTCGCTTGACGCGCTGCGCAGCGAGCTCAGCGCGCTGCAGCAGCAGAATGCCGAGCAGGCGAAGGTTCTCGAGGCGCTGGCACGGCAGATGCAGGATACGGCTTCGAGCATCGCCACGCTGCGTGCGCGCCAGTGGCTCGCCCTGGCGCTTGCGGCACTTGCTGCCGCGCTCGCCGCGCTGGTTTTCTTCTTCAGGACCTAAAGCGCCGCGAGCGAACGGGGATCACTGCTGCCGCCAAAGCGCCTCATCGTGCTCGACGTCCTCGGCGCCCTGCTTGCCGGCCTCGGGCTGGTGGGCGCGCTGAGCGACCCGCTCGCGTGGCTTTTCGCCGACCGCGCCACCGCCTGGATCGCGCTTGGCGTCGGCATCGCGCTGATGGCCTACGCAGTGGCCGGCATCCTCAAGTGGGCGCTCGAGAACGCGCGCGCCAGGTGACGCGGTGCGATGCGCAGGACACCTGGGGCGATTCGACGGGCGGAGCGCTTGCGCCGCCCGCCGAGCCCTTCCCCGCCTGCCATGATGCGTGCGACGCGGATCTACGGCGTCGATTTCACCTCGACGCCGCGCAAGGGCAAGCCGATCGTGGTCGCGCATGGCGAGGCGCACGGCGCGACTTTTCGGCTACTCCAGATCGAGCGCCTCGCCGATTTTTCCGGTTTCGAGATGCTGCTCGCACGGCCCGGGCCGTGGATCGGCGGATTCGACTTCCCGTTCGGGCTGCCGCAGGAGCTCGTGCACGACCTGCACTGGCCGCGCGCCTGGGCACGGCTGGTCGCGCATTGCGCGCGGCTATCGCGTCCTGCTCTGCGCGCAACGCTCAAGCAGTACCGGGACTCGCGGCCCGCCGGGCGCAAGTATGCGCATCGCGCGACGGACCGGCCTGCCGGTTCATCGAGCCCGATGAAACTGGTCAATCCGCCGGTCGCGCTCATGTTTCACGAGGGCGCACCGCGCTTGTTGCGCGCCGGGGTGCACGTGCCGGGCCTGAGTGCTGGCGATCGATCGCGCGTGGCGCTCGAGGCCTACCCCGGCCTCGCAGCGCGCGCCGTGACGCGCACGTCCTATAAGAACGACGCGCGCGCCAAGCAGACCCCCGCGCGCGCTGCCGCGAGAAAAGCAATCGTACGTGCGCTCGCAGCGGGCACTCATCCGCTCGCGCTCCGGCTCGAGTTCGCCCGGCGCACTCTTGTACGCGAGCTTGTTGAAGACGCGAGTGGCGACGCGCTCGACGCCACGCTGTGCGCACTGCAGGCGGCGTGGGCCGCGCGGCATCCACGTTACGGGCTTCCCAGACGCATTCCCGCCACCGAAGGCTGGATCGTGAGCGCAGGCAGATAGAATCCGCGTCATGGACAACGCCACCGACGCCGCTCAGGACCCGAAGGAACACCTGCTGCGCGAGGACCGGCGGTTGCTGGGCCGCCTGCTCGGCGAGGTGATTCGGGAGCAGGCCGGTGAGGACATGCTCGAAACCATCGAGCGCATCCGCCAGACCGCAGTCGCGTTCCGGCGCGCCGAAGCCGATCCGCAGAACGCGGCCAGCGCGGTCGCCGTCAAGGGCGAACTCGAGGCGTTGCTGAACGGGCTCAACATCGAGCAGACCCTGCACGTGGTGCGCGCCTTCAGTTATTTCTCGCACCTGCTCAACATCGCCGAGGACGCACAGCAGAACCGGCGCCGGCGGGCGCACGTGGAGGCCGGCTCGCCGCCGCGCCCCGGCAGCCTCGGCTATGCGCTCAGATGCGTGCGTGAGGCGGGCGTCTCGGACGAGGCCCTTGTCGAATGGTTCGCCCGCGCCCGCGTCAGTCCCGTGCTCACGGCTCACCCCACCGAGGTTCAGCGCCAGAGCATTCTCGACTGCGAGCGGGAAATTGCACGGTTGATCGCGCGGCGCGACGACGACGCGGAGCGCGAGGAGGGGCTCTATCGCGAGGTGCTGCGGCTTTGGCTCACCTCGATGCTGCGCCTGACCCGGCTCGAGGTGGCCGACGAGATCGGCAACGGGCTGGCGTACTTCCGCATGACGTTCTTCGAGCAGCTGCCGCGGCTCTATGACGAGCTCGAGGCGGCGCTCGGCGCGCGTCAGCCGCTGGCGCCGTTTCTCACGGTCGGCACCTGGATCGGCGGCGATCGCGACGGCAACCCGAACGTCACCGCCGAGGTCCTTGCGTTGGCGCTCGCCCAGCAGGCGCGCGTGGCACTCGAGCACTACCTGGAGGAGGTCAACCTGCTCGGCAAGGAACTCGCCGTCTCTACGCGTATCAAGGCGGTACCGCAGGAGATCGCGGCGCTCGCCGAGTCCTCGGGCGACGATTCGCCCTATCGGCGCGACGAGCCCTATCGGCGCGCATTGATCGGCATGTATGCGCGACTTGCCGCGAGTGCCGAGCAGCTGGCGAGTTTCCGCCCAAGCGTCGCGCCGTCGGTGACGCGGCCCGGCTACGACCACGTCGAGGATTTCACCGCCGACCTCGCGGCCATCGCGCGCGGACTCGAAGCGCAGGGCGCAGGGCGGCTCGCGCGCGGCCGCCTGCACGCCCTGCAACGCAAGGCGAGCCTGTTCGGTTTTCACCTGGCACCCATCGACCTGCGGCAAAGCTCCGACGAGCACGAGGCCGTGGTCGCGGAGCTGCTCGCGCGCGCGGCGGTGGAAGCGGACTACGCCGCACTGGATGAGCGTGCGCGCGTCGCGCTCCTGGTGAGCGAGCTCTCCGGTCCGCGGCCGCTTCGCTCGCCGCACCTGGAGTACTCGGCGCGCGCCCAACGCGAGCTTGCGGTGCTCGGTACAGCCGCTGGCGCGCAACGCAGGCTCGGCGAGCGCGCGCTGCCGCATTACGTGATCTCGCACTGCCAGTCCGTATCCGACCTGCTCGAGGTCGGCGTGCTGCTGCGCGAGGCGGGCTTGCTGCAGCCGGGCGTGCCGCCGCGCCTGACGATGGATATCATTCCGCTGTTCGAGACCATCACCGACCTCAAGCGCGGCGCTCTGATCATCGAGGCGGCACTCAAGCTGCCGCTTTATCGTGGATGGATCGAGGCACGCGGCGGCGTGCAAGAAATCATGCTTGGCTACTCCGACAGCAACAAGGACGGCGGCTATCTCGCCTCGAACTGGTCGTTGCACAAGGCCTCGACGGCGCTGCTTGCCGTTTGCCGCGCCCACGGCGTTCGCCTGCGCCTGTTCCACGGGCGCGGCGGCACCGTGGGCCGTGGCGGCGGGCCAAGCTATGAGGCGATCCTCGCGCAGCCGGCAGGGACGGTCGATGGCGCACTGCGCCTCACCGAGCAGGGCGAGGTGATCGCGAGCAAGTACGGCGACCCCGAGACCGGCCGCCGCAATCTCGAGACGCTTGCGGCGGCGACGCTCGAAGCGAGCCTTGCGGCGCGCCCGCAACCCGAGGTCGAGCCCGAGCGCCGCACGCGCATCATGGAGGAACTCGCGGGCTTCGCGTTCGACGCCTATCGCGCGCTGGTCCGGGACACGCCGGGATTCATCGACTACTTTCGGGCTTCGACCCCGATCGACGAAATCGCAGGGCTGAACATCGGCAGCCGACCCGCCTCGCGCAAGGGCTCCGCACGTCTCGAGGACCTGCGCGCGATCCCCTGGGTGTTCAGCTGGAGCCAGTGCCGGCTGATGCTGCCCGGATGGTACGGCTTCGGCGCCGCGATCGAGCATTGGATGAAAGCGGAGCGCGGCGCGCTCGAGGAGCTGCGCGACATGGCGCAGAACTGGCCGTTCTTCCGCAGCCTGCTGTCGAACCTCGACATGCTGCTCGCCAAGACCGACCTCGCGATCGCATCACGGTACGCCGAGCTGGTGCCCGATGCCAAGCTTCGCGAGCGCGTGTTCGGGCGCATCTCGGCGGAATGGCACCTCAGCCGCAAGTGGCTCGCGGAGCTCACCGGCCGCGGCGAGTTCCTGGCCGACAATCCGACCTTGGCGCGCTCGATCCGCAACCGTTTTCCGTATCTCGACCCGCTCAATCATCTGCAAGTCGAGCTGCTGCGCCGCTACCGCGCCGGCGATACCGACGAGCGCACCAAGCGCGCCATCCATCTTACGATCAACGGCGTGGCCGCCGGGCTGCGCAACAGCGGATGAGGAACGCCGCCGGATTGTGAAACGCGACCCGCCGGGCCTAGGGCGCCGCACCCACGCGCCCGCGCGCAAATGAAAGGGCAAACATGTACACCGTCTATGGCATGAACGCTTCCGGCAACTGCTACAAGGTCAAGCTCGCGCTCGAGCAGCTCGGTGTGCCTTATGAGTGGGTCGAGACCGACATCATGAAGGGCGGCTCGCACACGCCCGAGTTCCTCGCCATGAACCCGAA
>JBFKUL010000184.1:0-6299 GCA_041635755.1 Burkholderiales bacterium
CAAGCTCGAGCGCCTGCAAGGCGGCTGGATCGAGCGCATGTTCATGAGCAAGATGCCGAGGTGGCTAAAGACCCATCCGTCGACGCACGAGCGGATCAAAAGACTCCTGGAGCTCGAAGCCGAGCGCGCTCCGATGCCCTACCTGCCCGAAGCCTACGAGGCCGACCCCTTCTTCGAGCACCCGGTCATCCTGCGCGGGCCGAAGTGGCATTGGCACGGGTTGTGGTATTGAGCCAGTCGCCGGCGGCATAGAATCGGCGCCATGGCCAAGGCGAAGCTCTACGAGCCGGGCGCGGGGAGGCCCTTCGCGCTTTCGCGCTCGAAGGTCGATCTTTTTATCGAGTGCCCGCGGTGCTTTTATCTCGACCGGCGGCTCGGGGTGTCGCGCCCGGCTGGGTTTCCGTTCAACCTCAACTCGGCGGTCGACGCGCTCTTGAAGACCGAGTTCGACGGCTACCGCAGGAAGGGCGAGCCGCACCCGCTGATGCTCGAGGCGGGGCTTCGCGCGGTGCCACATGCGCATCCGCAGCTCGCCGCCTGGCGCTCGAACTTCAAGGGCGTGCGCGCGCTGCACGAGACGACGAACCTCGAGCTCTTCGGCGCGATCGACGATCTGTGGCGCGACGTCGATTCGGGCGAGCTGCTGGTGGTCGATTACAAGGCGACCTCCAAGGCGAGCGAGGTGAACCTCGATGCGCTCTGGCAGGACGGCTACAAGCGCCAGATGGAGTTCTACCAGTGGCTGCTGCGCCGCCAGGGGCTCCCGGTCGCGCGCCGCGGCTGGTTCGTCTACTGCAATGGCCGGCGGGATCTCCCCGCGTTCGATTCCCGGCTCGAGTTCACGATCAAGCTCATTCCCTACGACGGCGACGACGACTGGGTGGAGAAGACCTTGCCGAGAATCCGCGAGACGCTCGATGCGCTCGCCCCGCCCGCGCCCGACCCGGGCTGCGAGTACTGCGCATTCGCGCGGAAGGCGACGCGGGCTTGACGCCGCGCCGTGTCTAGCTGGAGGGCTTGTGGCGCGGGCGCTTCGCGAGAAACCGATCGAGCGCATCGGCGAAACGCTTGCGGTCGGCCTGATCGAGCGGCGCGGGCCCGGCAGTCTGCACGCCGCTGCCGCGCAACTCGTCCAGGAAATCCCTCATGGTGAGGCGCTCGCGGATGGTCTCGGGCGAGTAGGCCTCGCCGCGCGGATCGAGCGCATGCGCGCCGCGCGCGATCACGTCGGCGGCAAGCGGAATGTCGGCGGTGATCACGAGATCCCCAGCCGCCACGCGCTTCGCGATCTCGTTGTCGGCGACGTCGAACCCGCGCGGCACTTGGAGCGTGCGCACGAACTTCGAGCGCGGCGTGCGAAGCGGCTGATTGGCCACCAGCGTCATCGCGATCTCGGAGCGCTCCGCAGCGCGAAACAGGATCTCCTTGATCACCAGCGGGCAGGCATCGGCGTCGACCCAGATTTGCATCCTCACCCCGCGAGCGTGCGCCGGCGCGGCGCTGTCAGTCGCCCATGCGCGCGGAGAGCTCGTGCACGATCACGCCCTCGATCGGATCGGCCGGCGCCGACTGCCAGGGCGAGCGCTCGATCATGCGCAGCGCGTCCGCATAGCCCGCTTCGCAGCGGCTGCTGATGCCCGCGGCGCTGAAATCGATGTCCTTCATCAGGTCCTCGCTCGCGAGCGCGGGCGCGAGCAGGCGCAGCACGTGCATCGTGGTGCCGCAGCCCCACGCGCATAGTTCCTTCAGCGCGTCGTCGTTGCCGCCCGCTTCGGCGAGCCGGCCGGAGAGCTCGCGGATCACGTGGCGCAGGCGATGAATCTGCTTCTGGCGCGCGATGTGGCTGTCGGCGCGGCTCGCGTACTGGATGTCCTTTTGCCGGCCCATCACCTCCCAGAGCGATTCGGGCTCGGGACCGGTCGGCTGCCAAACGTTGACCGAGAAAATCACCGAGTCGCGCCGCGGCTTGTCGTCGAACACCGCCTCGATCGGGGTATTGGAGTACACGCCGCCGTCCCAATAGCCTTCCCCGCCGATGCGCACCGCCGGAAACGCCGGTGGCAGCGCGCCCGAGGCCAGGATGTGCTCGAGGCTGAGCGGCGCCTCGCGGCTGTCGAAATAGCGCATCTCGCCTTGCGTCACGTTGACCGCGCCCACGGTGAGCCGCGGCGCGTTCGCGTTGAGTGCCGCAAGATCGACCAGGTCGCCCAGGGTCTCGCGCAGCGGCTCGGTGCTGTAGTACGAGGCGCGGTCGAGCCCGACCCGGGCCTGCACGCCGCCCCAGAGAGGCGCGCGCGGGACGAAGAAGGCCGGAATGCCCTGCATGACGGTGGAGAGGTTCGAGAACACGGGACTGCCGAGCGCGCCCCAGCCGTTGTTGCCGTGCTCCACGCGCTTCCAGAACTCGCGCAGGCGCGCCATGCGCTCGCCCGGCGCATTGCCCGCGATGAGCGCGCCGTTGAGCGCGCCGATCGAAGTGCCGATCACCCAGTCGGGTTCGATGCCGCGCTCGTGCATGGCCTGATACACGCCCACCTGGTAGGCGCCGAGCGCGCCGCCGCCTTGCAGCACCAGGACCACCTGGCCGGGAAGACTTTGCCTCACGCGATACTCCTCACCGTGACTTCTTGTAATCGAACAGCACCCTGCCGTAGGGCAGCGTCAGGTCGGCGATGAAGTGCAGCCCGCCGAGCACCTTTCTCACCGGAAGATCGGCGACCGGGGCGTTGACATGCGCCACAAGGTGCAGCCGTGCCGGCCCCGACCAGGCCCCTTTCACCTTGATGTCGTTCAGATTGTAGGCGACGAGCTGCGCGATGGCCGGCGTGCCGTCGACGTCCGGAATGATCCTGAGATTGACCTGCGTCTTGCCCATCTTCTCGACGATGGAGGCGGACGAGCAGGCTTTGCGCCCGTGCACGTCGTACAGCAAGTGCTGGTGCTTGTAGCCCATGGTACCGATGGCGACCTGCACGCCGGCGTACTCGAGCGTGCCGGTGAGCGTGTCATGCACGATCTCGAGCTTCGGGTGCGCGTGTTTTTTCGGGAAACCCCAGATCTCGCGCCCGCCGGCGATCGGCGGCTCGTCGTCCAGGTACATCTGGGCGGTGAAATTGACGTTCTCGGAGCCAAAGCGCGCCGGAATCACCACCCCCGATTCGGTGTAGTTGCCGAATCCGGCCGAATCGGGCATGCGGA
Organism: Burkholderiales bacterium; assembly: GCA_041635755.1. GTDB lineage: Bacteria > Pseudomonadota > Gammaproteobacteria > Burkholderiales > SG8-39 > JBFKUL01. The sequence continues at coordinate 3,199 of JBFKUL010000184.1, forward strand.
TGAACTCGTAGAGCACCGTGTCGCCCTCGGGCTCGAGGGGCTCGGGAAGCGCGGCGCGGATGGCCTCCGCGTCGCTCTGGTAGGAAATGATGAGGTACTCGCGGTCGATGAAGCGGTAGGGCCCCGCCGGATACGACGGCGAGGCGAGCGGCATCGACGGCAGCAGAAGAACGTCGTCTCTTTTAATGGTTGTCCTTTGTTCGTTCGGCGCTGTGCGGCGCGCCTAGTGCGCGGTCCAGCCGCCGTCGATCGGCAGCATGGCGCCGGTGATCGAGGCGGCGCCGGCGGAGCAGAGAAACGCGGTCAGCGCCGCCACTTCATCCACTTCGACGAACTGCTTGCTCGGCTGAGCGGCGAGAAGCACGTCGCGCTTCACGGCGTCCTCGGCGATGCCGCGCGCCTTGGCGGTGTCTGGAATCTGCTTCTCCACGAGCGGCGTGAGCACATAGCCCGGGCATACCGCGTTCACGGTGATGCCCCGCTCGGCTACCTCCAGGGCCACGGTCTTGGTGAAGCCGGCAATGCCGTGCTTGGCGGCGACATAGGCCGACTTGAACGGGCTCGCAACCAGCGCGTGCGCGGAAGCGACGTTGACCACGCGGCCCCAGCCTTTCTGCTTCATCTCCGCAAGCGCAAGGCGCGTGGTGTGGAACGCCGCGGAAAGATTGATCGCGATGATGGCGTCCCACTTGTCGAGCGGGAACTCGTCGACCGCCGCCACGTGCTGGATGCCGGCGTTGTTGACGAGCACGTCCACCGCGCCGAATTCCGCGACCGCCTTCTTCATCATCGAGGCGATGGCGTCCGACTTGCTCATATCGGCGTCGTCGTAGGACACCTTCACCTTGTGGCGCGAGCGCATTTCGGAGGCGATGCGATCGATCTCGGCCCGCTCGCCGAAGCCGTTCAATATGATGTTTGCGCTTTCGGCGGCGAGGCGCTGCGCGATGCCTAGGCCGATGCCCGACGTGGAGCCGGTGACCAGCGCCGTCTTTCCCTTCAGCATGTGATCTCCCTTGAAATGGGGCCTCAGTCGCGCATGGTCGCGAATCCCTTACTGACCGTCTCGCCGGCGCCATGGGCGCCGGGTTGGGCGGCCGCAGCGAACTCGAACCGCCGGCGGACGCAGGGTGCTGCGCATGCTGCAAGTCAAATGGCCGATTCACAAACAAGCGTGACCGGTCGGGCTGCCGCGCGCCTAGTGCGCCGGCGCACGCGTCGGGCTGGTGCGACGCTCCCGCGGCCGAACGTGGAGCGCTGCACACGTCATCAAAAAGGGGCGCCGCGTAGCCTCGCCACAGCGCAATATGCCCTTGAGCGCCGCGTGCGTACTGGCATTGTGTGCAACGATGACCTCGACCAATCTCGCCACGCGGCTTGCCACGTCCGGGCGGCTGCTGGTCCGCTCGGGAATCGAAATCGGCCGGATCCTCGACTCGATGCTCGGGGACGGCGACCCCGTAACGTCGAACCTCTCGCCACAGCTGATGCTCCTGTCGAAGCTCCTTCGCGTCGAGCCCGCGAATGGGACCATGCTGCTCGCGTACTCCGACAACAAGAAAGCCAACGCGGCGGCGCTGGCGGCGCACTCGCTCGTACTGTGCTGCAACCACCGCGGCTCGCAGTTCGCATTCGGGGGCGATAAACCCAGGCATGTCGCAGATGCGGGCCAGCCCTGTATCCGCTGCGAACTGCCCACGACGCTACTGGGCACGCTGCAGCGCCGCGGGCGCGTCGCCCCTATCCAGGTGCCAGCGCAGGCAACCGTGCGCTGCGACCTGCGCATGGGCGTACAAGTCTTCGCCTCCAGGCTGGTCGATGTCAGTATCGATGGCAATTGCGAGTTGATCACCGACCCGCTGATCCCGCTGTGCGCGGGTACGCGGCTGGAGCGCGCACGCGTTCGGCATGCTTTGGCCGACCCCATTCTTGTCGATTTGGAAGTGCGCCACACGAGCCGCATCACTCTTCCTAACGGCAAGCGGGTGAGTCGGGTCGGCTGCAAAGTGCTCGGCCCGGGCGAGGTCCTGGAAGAGCTCATCCAGCTGTTCATCATCGACCTGGGCTGAGCGGGGCGGCGCAGCCGACGCCATCGTCGATAGGCCGCTCGGCCCTGGAAAGGACGGCGCCCAGACCGCTCGCCGGGACTTCCTTAAGTTGTTGTTCTGGTCGGCCCTCACGCGCCAAGAACCATAGCCAAGCGCGAGGAACGCTACGTTCGCGCTACCTTTAGATCCGACGGTTTTCTGCGTCCATAGGGTCTGCGTCCGACCCCGTGCGGCTAATCAACGTTCGTGCTTGGGAAAAAGACTGGCGCCATCGATTTACGTCTCTTTTTGGTCTCAAAGGCATACAGTCATTCTGAGGATCGCCTCAGGAGCCGTGGACATGGGCCTGCTTGGACGCGTGCTTTCATTGTCATCTGTGCCGCAATACCGTTGGCGTCGACGTTGGCTGGCGCGCAACAAACTGATCGAGTACGTCGAATTGGCTTCCTTGCGGAGGGCGGCGATTACGCCAAACGCAAGAAGCCGTCGGTCTACCATCAAGCGGTCTTGCGCGGCTTGGCCGAAAGGGGTTTCGTGGTCGGTCGAAACTTGACCATCGACTACAAATTTGCAGAAGACAAACGCGATTAACAGTCCTGCTTTACCCCTGCCACACCCCGTACCCCTCCTCCCTCAGCGCAATCGCCAGCTCGACTTCCATGTCGCGCGCGGCACTGTAGGGCATCGGGTTGGCGTAGGCGTAGAGCTTGGGTAAGAGGCGGATGCCGAAGCGCTCGACGTAGCGGTTCGAGCGCTCGCCCTTCTTGTGCTTCTCGAAGCGCTTCTCCGGGCTGAGTCCGGTCATGCCGACGTAGACGCAGGGTTTGGTTGCGTCGTAGTCCGGGTTCGCGCGCCGGAAGCGCGCGAGCTGCAGCACCTCGGGCGAGAGCTCGATCACGTAGACGTTGTGGTGGTGCTTTTTCGCCACGGCGTGATTATCGACCGCCCGGCAGGTTTGGGCCGCGGGTCGCGCTACAGCCCCGGCAGAAATTCGCGCAGGAGCGCGTTGAAGTCCATCGGCCGCTCGAGGTACACCGCGTGCCCGGCGCCGGG
>JBFKUL010000185.1:0-6281 GCA_041635755.1 Burkholderiales bacterium
TGCCGCTCGAGGGCCGTCCGCGCGTGGCGGCGTGGTGCAAGCGCTGCGCCGAGCGCCCCGCTTTCAAGCGCGCGCGCTAGGTCTTGCGCGGTGTCGCGCAAACGTTGGGCGGCAAGGAGGACCTCGCTGTGAACTGGGATGCGGTCGGGCCGGCACCGTCGTACTCCGTCCCCCGATATACTGGCACGCCGTTCAGCACGATTTTAAGGACGCCATTTCGTAGCACCCTTCCAATAACCCAGGAGTTCGAACAATGATGGTCGCGCGCTGGCACATCGATGCACGTTTCGGTCATAAGCAGGTCGTGATCGATTCACTCAAGAAATGGGTCCGCACCATTGCGGCGCAGGCGGGTTGGAGCGAGAAGAAGGTTCGCATCGTCACAGGCTCGGTCGGGGCGCTCGAGTCCACGGTGGAGATGGAAGTCACGATCAAGGACCTGACGGAGCTTGATGCGTCATGGGCGAAACTCGGAGCCATCGCCGCCCACAAGGACTGGAGCAAGGAAATCGAGCAATACATCGTCTCGGGCACCCCTCGTTGGGAGGTGCTGCGCGTTGTCGAATAGCCATCCCGATGGTTCTGCCTGCCCGGCCTGAGCGCGCGATCGACTGACGGCGGCCGGCAGCCTCGCTAGCGTCGGTGGCGGGCGTATTCCTGGTCGCGCAAGAGGCGGCGCAGCAGCTTGCCGGAAGCGTTTTTCGGCAGCTCGGCGACGAATTCGACCTCGCGCGGGTATTTGTACGGCGCGGTGATCCGCTTGACGTGCTCCTGCAGCGTTTTGGCGAGCGCGGGCGAGCCTTCGTGTCCGGGCTTGAGGACGACGAACGCCTTTACGATCTCGCCGCGCTCGGCGTCGGGCTTGGCGATCGCGGCGCTTTCCTGCACCGCCGAGTGCTCGAGCAAAGCGCTTTCGACCTCCATCGGACCGATACGGTAGCCCGCCGAGCTGATGATGTCGTCGGCGCGGCCCTCGTAGAACAGGTATCCGTCCTCGTCGGCCCGCACCACGTCGCCGGTCAGCCAGTACTCGAGGCCGCCGATCGTGGTTTTGCCTGCCGCCGTGCGCTCGGGCTCGTTCCAGTAGCCGAGCATCATCTGCGGGTTGGGAAGTCTGATCGCGAGCTGGCCCGCTTCACCGGCGCCGAGCGCTCGGTGTCGCTCGTCGAGCACCGCGGCCCCGATGCCGGGCTGCGGCTTGCCCATCGAGCCGGGCTTGACCGGCAGGCAGGGATAGTTGAGCACCGTCATCAAGGTCTCGGTCTGGCCGTAGCCGTCGAGCAGGGCGACGCCGGTATTGTCCGTCCAGCGGCGCACGATCTCGGGATTCACGGTTTCACCCGCCGACACCGCGAGGCGCAGCGCCGAAAGATCGTGCGCGCGCGCATCTTCGTCGACCAGGCGCCGGAACTCGGTCGCGGCGGCGCAGAACACCGTGACGCGGTACTTCGCCAGCAACTCAAGCCGGCGGCGCGGGTCGAACTTGCCGTCGTAGAAAAGCACCGCCGCACCGGCGCTCCAGGGGCCATACAGGATGCTCGTGCCGGCCTTGCTCCAGCCGGTATCGGCGGTGCACCACATCAAGTCGCTCGGCTTGAGGTCCTGCCAGGTGAGCGAGGCGTAGCGCCAGGCGAAGAGCGCGCGCGCCGCGTGAGTGACGCCCTTGGGCGGGCCGGTCGAGCCGGAGGTGTAGAACATCGCGACCGGGTCCTCGGCGCCGATCGCGGCGTCCTCGCATTCGGGCGGCGCGCCCTCCAGCGCCCGGTCGAAATCCTGCCACCCGCTCGCGCCGCCGATCGCGAGGCGCAGCCGCAGCCCGCCGAGCCCATCGAACTTCGGCACGCTCGAGCGCGAGGCAATCGCGCCCTTCGCGCCTGAATGCTCGACGCGAAAGCGCACGTCCTTGTCGGTGAGCATCTCGATGCAGGGGATCGGGATCACGCCGACGCGCAGGCAGCCGAGCATCGCGATCTGCCACTGCGGCACGCGCGGCAGCATGACGATGCAGCGCTCGCCCTTGCTGAGGCCGCCGGCGAGGAGCGCGTTGCCGAGGCGGCGCGACAGCGCCGCGATCTCGCCGAAAGTGTAGCGCTGCTCGTCGCCGGCTTCGTTGCACCAGAGGAGCGCCAGCTTGTCGGGGTCGCGCGCCCAGGGGTCCACGACGTCTCGGGCGAAGTTGAACCGTGCCGGCACCGCCCAGCGGAAGTCGCGATAGGCCTCGTCGTAGCTACGCACGCCGCGATGCGCGACGCTCAGAGCGCATCGAAGTACGCGGCCATGCGTTTGCGCGTGGCCGCGTCCGGCATCGCGCCGAAGCCCGCACCGAGGTTGTCTTTCATATGGGCCGGGTTACCGGTACCGGGAATCGCGCAGGTCACCGCCGGGTGACCGAGGATCCACTTCAGAAAATACTGCGCCCAGCTTGCCACGCCGATCTCCGCCGCCCAAGGCGGCAAGGGCTTGCCGCGCACGCGGCGAAACATCGCGCCCTCGGTGAAGGGCCGGTTGATGATCACGGCGACGCCGCGCTCGCGTGCGACGCCGAGCAGGCGACGCTCCGACTCGCGCTCGGCGAGCGAGTAGTTGATCTGCAGGAACGCGTAGGCGCCGGTCTTGAGCCAGTGCTCGACTTCGGAGTAGGCCGACGAAGTGTAGTGCGTGATGCCGACGTAGCGCACACGCTGCTGCTGCTCCCAGTCGAGCAGCGTGCGGGTGTGGGTCGCGACATCGACCAGGTTGTGCACCTGCATGAGATCCATCTTCTGCACCCGCAGGCGCTTGAACGAGAGCTCCATCTGGCGGATGCCCTCGGCGCGTCCACTGGTCCAGACCTTGGTCGCGACGAACAGCTTCGGGCGCAGTCCGAGCTGCGCGCTGAGCTCGCCGACCACCGATTCACTGCCGCCATACATCGGCGAGGAGTCGATCACCTTGCCGCCACTTTCGCTGAACAGCGTCAGCACCTCGCGCAGCGGCGCGCGCTCGGCGGCGTCCGTGCCGACATCGAAGGTCTGCCAGGTTCCCACGCCGACGACCGGCAGCCGCTCGCCCGTGGCGGGGATGGGGCGCTCGATCATTCCCGTGGATGCGGAGTCTGCCTCGACGCGGCTCATGGCCAGCGCGGCAGGCGCGCCGGCGAGCAACCCAAGCGCGCGACGCCGAGAAGAGGAGAACGAGGATTTGCCCATGCCTTCATTCTAGACACGTTCCCGGCGCAGGCGTTCGTGACGTCGGCCAAGCCAGAGCCCCGCGGCGAGCCATGCACCGGCCACCGGCACGGCGAGCCAGGCGATCGCCGAGAGTCCGACGCCGAACCCCCGCAAGGCGCCGAACACCCAGCCGGCCAGCGCATCGCCGCCGCGATACACCACGGTGTCGATGAAGTTCTTCGCCTTGTAGCGCTGTTCACGCGGCAGCACGGTAAACAATGCCTCGCGGGCGGGCTTGGAGATCGAGAATTCTCCCACGCGTCGGGTGACCCCGAAGGCGATCAGCACCGCGAGCGTGGGCGCAGCGCCGAGCCACATGAACCCCAGGATGGAGACCAGCGGCGCCAGTGCCAGCATCCAGGCGAGGCCGAGCGCGGCGCGCAGCCGCGAGAACACCAGCACCTGTACCAGCAGCGTGAGCGCATTGACGACGAGATCGACGGTCGCGAACAGACGCGTGCGCGCCTCCGCCCCGGGCACGGCCGCGCCGACGATCTCGACCTGCTGGAAGTAAAGCGCGGTCGAAAGGGCGGTGTAGCACAGCAGGTAGCCGCAGATACCGAGCAGATAGGGCGAGGACAGCGCCGCGCTGGCGCCCGCAGCGATCGAGCCGCCGATCGGCGCCTCGGCCGGCGGATCGCCCGCGCGCGGGTGCATGCGCCCCCAGCGCCCGAGCATCGCGATGCAGCCGATCGCCGCAGCGAGGAACAGCGCCGAGACGAAGAGCAGCCGGCCCTGGCCGAGTACCTCGGCGGCAAGCGCCGTGATCGCGGGCCCGGCGATCGCGCCGCAGCTGCCGCCGGCGGCGATGGTGCCATAGAGCCGCGCCGCCTGGCCGGCGTCGAACAGGTCGGACATGAAGCTCCAGAACACCGACACCACGAACAGATTGAACACGCTCAGCCAGACGAAGAACACGGCGCCGAGCCAGCGCCCGCCGGCGCCGGCCTCGAGCACCGCCCAGAACAGGAGCAAGTTGAGGATGAAGAACGCGTACACCGCGGGCAGCAGGCGGGTGCGCGGCAGGCGCGCGCACAGCCAGCCGAACGCCGGCACCAGCGCGAGCATCACGAGAAAGGTCGCGGAGAAGAGCCACTGCAGCGCGCTCACGCCGGCCTCGACGGCCATCGCGTCGCGCACCGGGCGCAGGATGTAGTAGGCGCACAGCAGAAGAAAGAAGTACGCAAAGGCCCAGCCGAGCGCGGGCAGCTCGGACGCTTCGGCGCGCAGCAGTCTCGCGTGCAGACCGGGCGCGGTTGCCGGCGGCGTGGAATCCGTCATGGGCGTTTTGCTCCAGGCTGGTATATTAGCCGCGCCGTTTGGCACGCCAGGGGAGTAAAGATGAGCACCGGAGGCTGGATCTTTCTCGCAGTGCTGGTCGCGATCGTCGTGTTCGCGATCATGGTCTACAACCGGCTGGTGACGCTGCGCAACCGCTTCAAGAACGCCTTCGCGCAGATCGATGTCCAGCTCAAGCGCCGCTACGATCTGATTCCGAATCTCATTGAGGCCGCCAAGGGCTACCTTGCGCACGAGCGACAGACGCTCGAGGCGGTGGTGACGGCGCGCGGCGCAGCGGTGAACGCCGCGCAGCGCGCGGCGGGCGCACCCGGCGATCCCGCGGCAATGCAGGGCCTGGCGAGCGCCGAGGCGGGACTCGCCGGTGCGCTCGGGCGCCTCCTCGCGGTGTTCGAGGCCTACCCCGACCTGAAGGCGAATCAGAACATCCTGCAGGTTCAGGAAGAGCTCTCCAGCACGGAGAACAAGATCTCCTTCGCGCGCCAGGCGTACAACGACTCGGTGATGGACTACAACACGCAGCGCGAGTCCTTCCCGGACAACATCTTCGCCGGCATGTTCGCGTTCGGCCCCGCCGAGCTGCTGCAGGCGACCGAGTCGGCCGAGGAGCGCAAGGCACCGAAAGTGTCCTTTCAATAGGGCGCCAAGGGTGCTTTCCCGGTAATCACGGCCGCAAGGCGCGGCCGCCGTGAACTTCTTCGAGAACCAGGCGCGCGCGCGCCGCAGCACACGCTGGCTGGTGATGCTGTACCTGCTCGCGGTGGTGGCGGTGATCGGCGCCGTGTGCCTCGGCATCGGCGCTGCCTATGCCATGGGCGTGCTCTACGGCTCGTTTTCCCCCGCCGGCGACGTGTCGGTCGACTACGGCCGGCTCGGCGTCAGCTTCTGGCGGGTGATGCAGAAAGGCGTTCCGAGCTCGGTATACGGCTGGAGCGCCGCCGCCACGGCAGTGGTGATTCTGGGCGCCACCGCCTACAAGGTGCTGCGGCTCTCCGGCGGCGGCGAGGCGGTTGCCGAAATGGTCGGCGCGCGCCGCATCGAGCCGGGCAGCGCCGACCTGCTCGAGCGGCGCCTGGTGAACGTGGTCGAGGAGATGGCGATTGCCTCGGGCATCGCCGTGCCGCCGGTGTACGTGATGGACGACGAACGCGGCATCAATGCTTTCGCGGCCGGCTATTCGCCGAACGAGGCGGTGGTTGCGGTGACGCGCGGCACGCTCGAGAAGCTCAACCGCGACGAGCTGCAGGGCGTGGTGGGACACGAATTCAGCCACATCCTGAACGGCGATATGCGCATGAACGTGCGCCTGATCGGGATCCTCTTCGGCATTGTGGTGATCGGGCAATTCGGCGAGTTCCTGGTGCGCTCCACCGCCCGCACCATGCGCGCCACGAGCCGCGAGGGGCGCGGCGCGACCATCCTGGTGGTGTTCGTCGGCCTTGCGCTCACCGTGATCGGCTATCTCGGCCTGGTGTTTGCGCGCCTCATCAAGGCGGCGATCTCGCGACAGCGCGAGTTCCTCGCCGACGCTTCGAGCGTGCAGTTCACGCGCAACCCGGACGGCATCGCGGGGGCGCTCGACACGATCTCGGCCAGCACCTCCGGCACGCACGTCGCGCAGCTGCATGCCGAGGAGATGAGCCACATGTTCTTCGCGCAGGCGGTGGCGAACTGGTTCGGCGCGCTGTTCGATACCCACCCGCCGCTCGCCGAGCGCATCCGTCGCGTACACCCCCGTTTCCAGCGGCGCGAATATCGCGGCGTGCGCGCCCA
>JBFKUL010000186.1:0-6204 GCA_041635755.1 Burkholderiales bacterium
ATCATCAGGCCCATCGGCGTCGGCAGCTTCGCCTTGAGGCCGTTCGCCTTGGCCGTCTTCATCGCTGCGTCGCTGTCGACGAACTCGCCCACCGGGTCGGTCAGGTGCGGCCCGACCGGGTGCTGGTCGGCGATCTTGCCGTTCTTCACCGATACGGCGTAGGCCTGCTTGGTCCCGGGTGAGTAGAACAGGTAGCTCCACTCCTTCGAGGCGCCGTCCGCGCCGACGGTTTGCGTGGCGATGTTGGTGAGCACGGCGTCCTTCTGCCATTTCTGGGCGGCAGCCTGAACGTCCTTGAGCGCGGCGCGGGCTGGCTGCCCTTGCGCCAACGCCCGTCCGCTCGTGGCAAGCGCGAGCGTGAGAAGCAGAATTTGAGCGCAAAGGGACACGCGAACGTGCATGGCGGACCTCCAATTGTTGTTGCGGTTATAGGGTGTTCCGCGCTGACGGACCTCCCGAGCGCCGTCGCACGTTGCCGCAAATCATGCATTCCACTGCGGCGTACGGTCAAGCGCGCGCCTCGCCCACCATGCGCTACGATGCATAGCAGACGGAGCGGAGGAAGCAAGCGATGAGCGAGCAGGACGGATTGATCTGTGCCTACGTGCTGGATGGGCGCGGCGGCGCGCGCGAGCTGCAGTGGTCCGACATCGAGCGCATTCCGCTCGAGGGCTTCACCTGGGTGCACCTGCATCTCGAGGGCGTGAACACCCGCCGCTGGCTCGAGAAGAGCAGCGGCCTGCCCGAGATCGTGATCGAGGCGCTGACCTACGACGAGGTGCGGCCGCGCTGCACGCCCCTTGGCGACGGGCTGCTGGTGAACCTGCGTGGCGTGAACCTCAATCCGGGCGCCGAGCCGGAGGATATGGTGGCGGTGCGCATCTACATCGATGCCGGGCGCGCGGTCACGGTGCGCCGGCGCCGCATGATGGCGGTGAACGACATTCGCGATCGCCTCACTGCCGGCAACGGTCCGCAGGACGCGGGCGATTTCCTGGTCGAGCTCGCCATGCGCCTGGTCGAGCGCATGGGGCCGGTGATCGCCGATCTGGACGACGAGATCGACGCGCTAGAGGACCGGGCGATCGCCGAAGCAGAGGCGGAACTGCGTGCCGAGCTCTGGGAGATCCGTCGCGTGGCGATCGAGCTGCGCCGTTACATCGCGCCGCAGCGCGACGCCATGACGCGCCTCACCACTGAGCGCGTGCCCTGGATCGATGCACAGGCGGGCCAGCGGCTTCGGGAGGTGGCCGACCGCATCACACGCTACGTCGAGGACCTGGACGCGGCACGTGAGCGTGCCGCGATCATCCAGGACGAGCTCACCACGCGCCTGGCCGAAGCCATGAACCGCAACATGTACGTGCTCTCGATTATTGCCGCGATTTTCCTGCCGCTTTCGCTGCTGACGGGGTTGCTCGGCATCAACGTCGGCGGCATTCCGGGCGTCGAGTGGGAATGGGCCTTCTGGTCGGTCACCTTCGGCATCGTCGCAATCGGCATCCTGGGCTACGTGCTCCTGCGCCGGATGCGCTGGGTGTAGCGCGCCCAAGCCCGGGCGCATGCCTGTCAGGGCTTGACCGGGGTCGGCGTTGGCACGGGGAGGCCGCGCTTCGCCATGATCTCGCGCACGCGGTCGGGGTAGTCACTGATGATGCCGTCCACCCCGAGCGCGAGCATGCTGTCGATCGCCGCCGGGTCGTTCACCGTCCACACCACCACCTTGAGGCCGAGGGCGCGCGCTTCCTTGAGCTTGGCCACGTCGAGATCGCCGAAGTAGGGCGACCAAATCGCGCCGCCGGCCGCCTTGACCATCTTCGCCACCGAGCCGTGCTCGCGGTAGCGGAACCCGGCCGTCCAGCCCGAGCCCAGGAGCGATTCGGCGGCGATGTTGTCGAGCCAGCTCTGCTGTGCGCTCAGGTACACCGTCGCGATCTCTGGCGCGTCGCGTTGCACCACCTGCAAGGTGCGCCAATCAAAGGACTGGATGGTGGTCCGCGCCGCGACGCCGGCGTCGCGCACCGCGGCGATCAGCGCACGCGCGAAGGCCTCCGGCGGCGGCGTCTCGCCGGGCTTTTCCGGGTCGAGCTTGGTCTCGATATTGAAGCGCACCGTTTCGTTGCCGGCCCGGCGCACCAGCGCAAACAGGTCCGCGAGCCGCGGAATGCGCGCGCCGTCGACGCTTTGCTGCTGGGGATAGCGCGCCGCGTACTTGGTGCCTGACTTGAGGCGCCCGACGTCGTAGCGTTGCAGCTCGGCGTAGGTGAGGGCGTGGATCGCAGGTCCGCGCTTCTCGAGCCAGTTGCCGTCCGGGCCGCGCACGATGTCCGGGTTGAGCATCGGGTCGTGCGAGATCACCAGAACGCCGTCGCGCGTCACGCCGACATCCAGCTCGAGCGTCGTGACGCCGATCGAGAGCGCCACCGCAAACGCGGGCAGCGTGTTCTCGGGCGCGAGGCCGCGTGCGCCTCGATGCCCTTGCAGCTCGAGCGCGGCGGCGCCGAGCGGCAGCAGGAGCGCGGCGAGCGCCGGGAGCGAGCGTCGGAGCGCCGTGCCGCGCACGTCAGCGCGTGACCGCGAGCTTCTTGGCGCGCGCGACGGCCTCGGCCGCGCGCGCGGCCTCGTTTCTCGCGCTGCTGCGCGCCTTTTCGATCAGCGCCTTGTCGATCGCGACAGCAGGGCCGAGCTCGCGGGCGAGCTCGGCCTGCGCGCTTGGGAAATCGCCCAGCATGCTCTCGTAGGCCTCGATGGCACGCCGGTACTCGGCATTCACCCGGTCCAGATGCTCCTTGCGGCGCATCGCCTCGTGGATCCAGTCGCCGCGGCGGCTCCCAACGGTGCCGAAGTGCGCCACGAGCACCTGCGTCGCGTCGTTGACCTGGCTGTGCATTTTCTGCGACGCGGCCTGCAGGCGAACGATGCCGTGCGCCGCCGAAAGGTATTCGCCCGCGGCGTAGCCGAGCATGCGGATGCGCTTGACGTCCATGCCCTCGAAGCGCGCGACGTGCTGGCTCATGGCCGCGACGTGCGTCTCGAGCGTGGCCTGCGTGTCGGGCCGGCCGGCGAGCGCGGGATCGACGCGGATGGCGAGCGCCTCGCGCAGCCGGTTGCTCGAATCGGTGGCGAGCTCGGTCACCTCGCCGCCCACCGCAACCTTGCGGTACTGGCCCCAGCCGAAAGTGCCCAGGATCGCCACGATGATCAGCGCGGCCACCGCAGCGATGATTTTCTGGGTCGTGCTCATGGTGTTGATTCTCCCGGTTTAGCGCCGTCGCGAAAAGCCCCCGCGCCTGCACCTGCGACGCTGTATATATACGAGTGCCATGGTGGAGGGGAGGAACTATGTACGTTGGCTGCGCGGATGGCACGTCAAAGCGGTGCTTGTTGGCAGTTTGCGACACGCGCGCGGGCCGACCCTGCGTTAGGGGGCGCCGGTGAGGGACCTGCACGCGATCGCCGAGGTACCCGAGCGCGGCGCGCCGCCGCCGATCGCCGCGATCTATGCCGAGATGCGCGACGTGCTCGAGATGCCGTTGGTCAACCTGATCTACCGGCATTTCGCCACGTATCCGGGCTTTCTGCCTTGGGCGTGGAGCGCCGTGCGGCCGCTGGCCGCCTCAGGCGCGCTGCAACCGCGGGCGCTGCTTCTGCGAAGCGACATTCAGCAGTACGTGGCGCCGCGCGCGCCGGCTCCGGTAGGCGACGCGGCGCTGGCACAGCATGGGCTCGACGCCGCGACGGCGGGCAGAATCGTCGAGCTGGTCGAGTTCTACAACCGTGGCAACTGCATGAACGTGCTCGTCATGAAGCTGCTGCTGAAGGCGCTCGACACGCCTCTCGGCAAGGGCATTGACCGTGCCGCGCTGGCGTCCGGTGCGCATCGCGCGGCACGCGCCGCGGTCGAAGTGCCGCCGATCCCGGCCGTCGAAGGATTGAGTGGGGCGGATCGCGCGCTCGTCGCGGAGCTCAATCGCTACGGCGAGCCCGAAGAGCCGCGTGCGCTCGCCACGCTTTATCGCCACGCCACGGTGTGGCCGGGCTGTCTCGCGCTGTGGCGCGACCTGCTTGCGCCGCTCGAGCGCGATCGATTTCTGCACGACGCGCGCCGATTCACCGGCGAGCGTGCGGCCGCGCATGCCTCGGCGCTCGCACTGCCACCCGGCCTTGGCGCGCCGCCGCCGACCGGGCCGCGCCTGCGCGCCACCATCGAGGGTTTCTCGTCGGTTACCATCTGCAAGATGATTCCGATCGGCTTGCTGCTGTCGCAGGCGTTCGGCCGGGGCAGACGCCATGGGCGCTGAAGCCGCCGGTCCGATCGCGCTCGGCGACCTCAAGGTCCACCGCCTCGGCCTTGGTGCGATGCGGGTTTGCGGACCCGACGTCTGGGGTCCGCCGAAGGACCGTGCCAACGCGCTCAAGGTGCTGCGGCGTGCGCTTGAGCTCGGCGTCAACTTCTTCGACACGGCGGACAGCTACGGTCCGGAAGTCGACGAGACGCTGATCGCCGAAGCGCTGCATCCCTATCCGGAGGGATTCGTGATCGGCACCAAGGGCGGGCTGCTGCGCCCGAATCGGCACGCCTGGGACCCCGACGGGCGGCCGCAGCACCTGAAGCGCGCCCTCGAAGGCAGCCTCAAGCGCCTCAGGCTCGAGCGCATCGACCTGTACCAGTTTCATGCGCCCGATCCAAAGGTGCCCTTCGCCGAGTCGGTGGGCTGTCTTGCCGAACTGCAGCGCGCCGGCAAGATCCGCCACCTCGGCCTGTCGAACGTCAGCGTGAAGCAGCTGGAGCAGGCGCGGCGCATCGCGCCGATTGTCTCGGTGCAGAACGCCTACAACCTCGGCGATCGCTCATCCGACGACGTGCTCGGCGCGTGCCAGAAGCTCGGCATCGCGTTCCTGCCCTGGTATCCGCTTGCGGCCGGGCGCAGCCTGACGCTCACCAAGGTGAAGAAGCTCGCCGCCAAGCACGGTGTGAGCGCGGCGCAGGTGGCGATCGCGTGGCTGCTCGCGCGCTCGCCGGTCATGCTGCCCATTCCCGGCACCGCCTCGCTTGCGCATCTCGAGGAAAACGTCGCCGCAGCGGCGTTGAAGGTTCCTCTCGAGGATCTCGCAAGCTTGAACTGATTCCGGGATTGGTTACTCGGCCCGCTTAATCGAGCGCATCGCGCAGGGCGTCTTCCGGCACGCGCACCGAGACGCCCGCGCGCTCCTCCTGCAGGGTCATGGCAATCCGCGCATCGCGCTCGCCCCAGCCGCGCTGCAGTGCCTCGGCGAGCTCCTTCATGGCGAGCTCACCCAGCTGCAACGGCACTCCGGCGTCGCGCGCCATCTCGAGCGCGAGGCGCATGTCCTTCTGCGCAAGGCGCAGCGTGTGCGCCGGCGGGTCGTAGCGCCCGGGCAGGAAGTGCTCGGCGAGCCGGTCGAAGGTGCGCTTGCGCCCGAGCGCGCCGTGGCGCAAGGCGCGAAAAAGCGCAAGCGGCTCGACACCGGCCTTGACACCGAGCGTGAACGCTTCGGCGAGCGCCGCCTGCACGGTGAAGCTCGCGCAGTTGTGGGCGAGCTTGGCAATGGTTCCGGCGCCGATCGATCCGACGTATTGCGGCCGATCGCCAATGCGCTCGAGCAGCGGCCGGCAGCGCGCATAGGTTGCGGCATCGCCGCCGACCCAAATCGCGAGCCGGCCTTCCTTCGCACCTTGCGGTCCGCCGCTTACCGGCGCATCGAGCAGCTGCGCACCTTGCGCCGCGAGCCGCGCATGCAGGCTGCGCACGCTCGGGGGTGAGTTCGTGCTCAGCTCGATCCATGCGGCGCCTGGCGCGAGCGTCTCGGCGAGACCGCGCGGACCGAACCCCACGCTCTCCACCTCGGCGGGCCCGGGAAGCGAGGTAAACACCACGTCGGCGTGTTGTGCCGCCTCGGCGGGGCTCGCCGCCCAGCGTGCGCCCGCGGCCAGCAGCGCGCCCGCAGCATCGGGCAGCACGTCGTGGACCTTCAGCGAATAACCGGCGCGCAACAGGTTGAGGGCCATGTGGCGGCCCATCGCGCCCAGACCGATGAAACCGACGCGCATGGCGCTCTCCCGAGTTGGCACTGCCACGCCGAACCAAGAACACTCAGAGGGCGTGCGCTTGAGTAGCGCGCAGCTTAGCAGTCGGGACCGTGCGGCGGCCCGGCGAAACGAAACGGTGGTGGGTTGCGTGC
>JBFKUL010000187.1:0-6187 GCA_041635755.1 Burkholderiales bacterium
CCGAGCTGCTGCCGCGCACCGAGTTCGTCTCCGCGCGCCGCGAGAAAGGCCTCTGGCGCGTGCAGCTGCGCGCAGTCGACGGCGCGGTACGCGAGATCACCACCCGCGCCATCGTTAACGTCGCAGGACCCTGGGTGAAGCACGCCCTGAACGAGCGCCTTGCCCAGCCAAGTACTGAGGACGTGCGCCTGATCAAGGGCAGCCACATCGCGGTGCCGAAGCTCTACGAAGGCGATCATGCCTTCATTCTGCAGAACGACGACCGGCGCGTGATCTTCATGATTCCCTACGAGGAACGCTTTACGCTGGTCGGCACCACGGACGAACCGTACGACGGAGATCCAAAGCAGCCCGATGCAAGCGATGCGGAGGTCGAGTACCTTTGTCGGGCGCTGAACCGCTATCTCGCAAAGCCGGTGACGCCCGAGCAGGTCGTCTGGCGCTTCGCAGGGGTGCGGCCGCTCTACGACGACGGCACCGGAGATCCCTCCGCGGTGACGCGCGATTACACCTTGCGCCTCGATCAGGTCCCGGGCGGCGCGCCAGTGCTTTCGGTGTTCGGCGGCAAGCTCACCACCTATCGCCGTCTTGCCGAAGAAGTGATGCTTAAACTTACCCCGTTCTTCCCCAGGCTGCGCGGGGCCTGGACCGGCGACGAGCCGCTGCCCGGCAGCGACTTTGGCGAGGGGGGTCGCGGTGCGGCCAAGGCGGCGCTCGCGGCACGCTACCCGAATCTTCCGAAGCGGGTGCTGCGCGATGTGTTCCGGCGTCACGGCACCCTGGCGAGCGACGTGCTGGGCGATGCGCGCAGTGTCGCCGATCTTGGCGCCGATTACGGCGCCGGGCTGAGCGAGCGCGAGCTGCGCTATTTCGTCGAGCACGAATGGGCGCGCAACGCCGAGGATGTATTGTGGCGTCGCACCAAGGTCGGCCTGCATCTCGAACGGACGGCGCAAGAGCGGGTCGCCGCAGCGCTCGGCGGATGAAATCCCTCGCGGAACTGGGTGACCCCGCGCAGGTCCGCGGCCTTCTATTCGACATCGACGATACCCTCACCACCGAGGGTCGGCTGACCTCCGAGGCCTATGCCGCGATGGAACGTCTCAAGCACGCCGGTCGCCTGGTGATTCCGATCACGGGCCGGCCGGCGGGATGGTGCGATCACATCGCGCGCATGTGGCCGGTCGACGCGGTGGTCGGCGAGAACGGCGCGTTCTATTTCTGGCGCGACGCCGCCGCAGGCAGACTGCGCAAGCGCTATCAAGACGCCGATGCCGAGCGGGCGCAAAAGCGCGGCCGGTTGGAGGCGATTGCCAAGCGCATCCTGCGCGAGGTTCCCGGCGCGGCGCTTGCGTCGGATCAGGCCTATCGTGAGACCGATCTCGCGATTGACTTCTGCGAGGACGTGCCGGCCCTGCCGCTCGATGCGGCGGAGCGCATCGCCGCCCTGATGCGCGAAGCCGGCCTGACCGCAAAGATCAGCTCGATTCACGTCAACGGCTGGTTCGGCGGCTACGACAAGCTGTCGATGACCCGGACACTTTTCGCCGAGCGCTTCGGCACCGATCTCGCTGCCGCGAACCGTGCCTACGTCTTCGCCGGCGATTCGCCAAACGATGCGCCGATGTTTGCCTTTTTCGAGCGCTCGGTGGGCGTCGCGAACGTCGCGCGCTTCGCGGGCCGCCTCTACGCCGAGCCGAAGTTCGTCACGCGTGCGTCGGCCGGCGCCGGCTTCGCCGAGCTGGTCGCGCATCTGCTTGCTGCCGATTGATGGACTGGTGGCTCGGCTATCTCGCGATCGGCGGGGTGATGGGCTTCCTCGCCGGCCTGCTCGGTATCGGCGGCGGCATGGTGATGGTGCCGCTCCTGGTATTCGCTTTTACCGCGCAGACCTTTCCGCCCGAGCACCTGATGCATCTTGCGCTCGCCACCGCCATGGCGACGATTCCGTTTACTTCTGCCTCGAGCGTGCGCGCCCACCATGCGCGCGGCGGTGTCGACTGGGCCATCGTGCGCGGCATGCTCCCCGGTCTGGTGGCGGGAGCGGGGCTCGGCGCGCTCGTTGCCGGCCTGATCCCGTCGCGCCTGCTGGCGATGGTCTTCACCGCGTTCGTGCTCTACGCGTCAGTCAACATGTTCGTCGAGGCCAAGCCCAATGCCGCGCGCCGGCTACCCGGCCGGCTCGGGCTCGCCGCGACCGGCGGCGTGGTCGGGCTGGTGGCGAGCTTTCTTGCGGCCGGCGCAGCCTTCATGACCATTCCGTTCATGATGTGGTGCAACGTGCCGCTCAAACGCGCGATCGGCACCGCGGGCGCAATCGGTTTTCCGCTCGCGGTCGCTGCGACTCTCGGCTATGTCATCGCTGGCGCCCGCGATTCGGGCTTGCCGGACTGGAGTCTGGGCTACGTCTACCTGCCTGCACTTGGATTCCTGATCGCCGCCAGCATGCTGGCCGCGCCCTGGGGCGCGCGGCTCGCTCACCGTTTACCGGTGCGCCCGCTGCGCCTGATCTTCGGCTTTGTGCTGCTCGCGCTTGCGCTGCGCATGCTGGCGAGTTTCTGGTGAGGACAACGTTGCGTTGCGGCTAGGGCTTGCCCGAGTACTGTTGACGCAGGACGTTTTTCTGCACCTTGCCCATGGCGTTGCGCGGCAGCTCGGGCGCGAAATGCACATGTTTGGGCACCTTGAAATTGGCAAGTTTTTGCTTGACCTGCGCGATCACGCCTGCCTCGGTCAGCGAGGCCCCCGGCTTGGGCACGATCACCGCGGTGACCGCCTCGCCGAAGTCTGGGTGCGGCACGCCGATCACCGCGGACTCGTCGACCCCGGGCAACGCGTCGAGCAGCAGCTCGATCTCCTTCGGGTAGACGTTGTAGCCGCCCGAGATCACGAGGTCCTTGGAGCGACCGACGATCGACAGATAGCCCGCGGCATCGAAACTGCCCATGTCGCCGGTGCGGAAGTAGCCGTCCGCGGTGAACTCTTCCTTGTTCTTCTCCGGCAGGCGCCAATAGCCGGGCAGGACGTTTGGCCCGCGCACCTGGATATGGCCGACGCCGCCCGACGCCAAGGGCTGGTCAGCGTCGTCGACCACGCGCACCTCGACGCCGGGCAGCGGAAACCCCACCGTGCCGCCGCGTCGCTCACCCTCGTAGGGGTTAGAGGTGTTCATCCCGGTCTCGGTCATACCGTATCGCTCGAGAATAGGCTGGCCGGTCCGCGCCTCGAACGCCTTGAAGGTCTCGAGCAGCAGCGGCGCCGAGCCGGACACGAACAGGCGCAGGCTCGCGCACCGCGCCCTGGTGAAGCCGGGCTCGGCGAGCAGGCGCACGTAATAGGTCGGTACTCCCATAAACACCGTTGCCTGCGGCAGATAGTGCAGCACCTGCGGCGCGTCGAACTTCGGCAGGAAAATGATGCGGCTCGCGTTCAGGAGCGCGGTGTGCAGCGCGACGAACAGTCCATGCACGTGAAACAGCGGCAGCACATGAAGAAGGACGTCCCCGGGGCGGAAGCCCCATGCCCGGTGCAACGCGAGCGCGTTCGAGGAAAGATTGCCATGCGTCACCATCGCGCCCTTGGATCGGCCGGTGGTGCCCGAGGTGTAGATGATGCTCGCGAGGGCATCGCTGGTGAGCGATGCGGTCTTGAATTCGGCGGGGGCCCGCGCGGCAGCGTCTGTCAGCGTGCCTTCGCCCGAGGCGTCGAGAGTGTACGCGTGTTTGACCCCGGCGCCGCGCGCAACGCGCTCGAACCAGGCACGGGCTTGAGGCCGGTACACCGCGACCGCGGGCTGCGCGTCCCCGAGGAAGAACGCCACCTCGGCTTCTTGATATGCTGTATTGAGCGGCAGGTAGACGTAGCCTGCGCGCAGGCATGCCAGATACAGGAACACGGTTTGCGGCGTTTTGTCGACCTGCGCCGCGACCCGGTCGCCGCGCTGCACGCCGAGCGCGGCAAGCAGGCTCGCATAGCGCGCGGTCTGCGCGTCGAGCTCGGCGTAGGTGATGCGCGAGCCATCCTCAAGATCGAGGCAGACGGCATCCGGCGTTGCGGCGAAGCGCGACGCGAGCAGCGCGTAGAAGTTTTCGCTCATCGGCGGGGTGCGCGGCGGGGTGCGGCGTGATGCTGCCGATTCTAACAGCGGGGTGTCGACGCCTAATGCGCCGCCGAACATAAGGAGGCCGATTCATGCAAACGATCAAGGATGCTCGCGGCGCGTTGCTCAGCGGAGCCACGGCGCGCGCGCTCGAGCACTACGAGAGGGCGATTGGCGAGCTGCAGTGCTACCGCGGCGATCCGTTTGCGAGCGTCGCCAAGGCGCTCGAGGAGGCACCGCAGTTCACCATGGCGCATTGCCTGGACGCCTACCTCAACCTTTCGGGCACCGAGCCGCCCGGCCTGCTGCGCGCGCGTTCGCGCCTCGCGGCGGCGCGCGAGCTGCGCGCAAACCGGCGTGAGCGAGCGCATCTTGGCGCGATCAAGGCGCTTGCCGCAGGCAATTTCGAGCTCGCCGGCCAGCGTTTCGACGCGCTGCTGGTCGAGCATCCCCGCGACGCGCTAGCGCTTCAGGTCGCGCATCTGTACGACTTCTACCGCGGCGACGCCCGCAACCTGCGCGACCGGCCGGCACGCGCGCTGCGCGCCTGGAAACAGGACGATCCCGGGTACCACGCCGTGCTCGGCATGCACGCCTTCGGCCTCGAGGAGACCGGCGCCTACGAGCGCGCCGAGGAACGCGCGCGGGCGGCGATGGACGCGCAACCCTTCGATGCCTGGGCGCACCATGCCCTGACGCACTGCTTCGAAATGCTCGGTCGAAAGGAGGACGGCGTTCGCCTGATGGCCGAACGCGAGCGTTTCTGGGCCGAGGACAATTTTTTCGCCGTGCACAACTGGTGGCACTGGGCGCTGTTTCATCTCGATCTTGACCAGACCCCGCAGGTACTGGAGCTCTACGACCGGCGCATCCGCGGTTCACGCTCGCAGGTGGCGCTCGATCTGGTGGACGCATCGGCGCTGCTCTGGCGGCTGCTGCTGCGCGAAGAGGACCTTGGCGCGCGCTGGGCGGAACTCGCCGAGGCCTGGATGCCGATGGCTGAGGGGAGCCACTACGTGTTCAACGACCTGCACGCGATCATGGCGTTCATCGGTGCGGGCGAATGGCCGCGGGTGGAGGCCCAGATAGCCGAGATCGAGCGCTGGGCGAAGAAGGGGAAAGGCAGCAACCGCGCCATGGCGCGCGACATTGGGCTGCCGCTCGCGCGCGGCTTTGCGGCGTTTGGCCGCGGCGACTACGCGGGCGCGATCAAGGCGATCGCGCCAGTGCGCGCCCTCGCGTACCGCATCGGCGGCAGCCACGCGCAGCGCGACGTGATCGACCTGACGCTGATCGAGGCAGCGCGACGCGCAGGGCGAAAGGCGCTGCTTGAAGCGCTCGCCGCAGAGCGTCTCGCAGTGAAGCCGTCCGGCGCGCTTACCCGACGCTACGCGAGCTAGCGCGGCGGCACTGTCGGCATCGACTGTGCGCCGCGCCAAGCGGCATGTTGCGTTGGAGCGCGGTCAGCGCTTTGCGCGTGCGCTGGCGAGCACCTGATCGGCCGCGGCCCAGTGGTCAGGGTGGGTCCAGGTTTCGACCAGGTGGGCGATTTCGAGCCGCTCGCGCGCCGCACGCGGCGCATGTGCGGCGAGCGCGAGTGCCTTGAACGCGCGCAGGACCTGAGGGCGTTGCGCCAGCACGGGCGCGACAAAGCGACCGACGCCCGCTTCGAGCGACTCGCCGGGTCGGCACACGGCGTCGACCAGGCCGAGTGCAAGCGCCCGGGTGGCCGAGTACACCTTGCCGCCCGCCATGACGCCGAGCGCGCGTTGCGCGCCCAGCAGATCGACGAGCAAGGTACCGCCGCCAAAGGCGCTCGACAGATTGAGCTTGCCTTGCACGAAACCGATCTTCGCGTGACGGGCCGCGACCCGCCAATCGCAGGCCATCGCGAGCTCGGCGCCGCCGCCGATCGCCAGGCCGTTCAACGCCGCGACAACCGGCACGGGAAACTCGCGCACCGCGCGTAGCGCCGCGAGCGCGTCGCGCGACATCCTGCGCGCCGCCGAGCGCGTGCGAACCTTGCCGAGATCGACCAGGTCGCCGCCCGCGGCGAAGGCCTGGGTGCCGGAGGCAGTGAGCACGGCG